>MGXL01000001.1:0-249 GCA_001801365.1 Gammaproteobacteria bacterium RBG_16_57_12
GCTGATCGCCATACCCCTTGCCCTGTCCGTGATGCCCGAAACCTGGTACAGCCGCATGGAATCGATCACCTCCTATGAGGAAGACGCATCGGCGCAAGGCCGTTTCCGGGCCTGGACCTTTGCCGTGGAGATCGCCTTGCACCGGCCCTTGACCGGTGGCGGTTACGAGGTATTCAGAGGTGGCACGGATGCGCACAGTATATATTTTGAAATATTGGGCGAGCATGGCTTCATCGGTTTGGGCTTGTT
>MGXL01000001.1:292-2510 GCA_001801365.1 Gammaproteobacteria bacterium RBG_16_57_12
AGGAAAAAGGCCAGGGATATTGCCGAATTGAAGTGGACGGCTGACCTGGCGTCCATGTTGCAGGTGAGTCTGATCGGTTATGCGGTCAGCGGCGCATTTCTGGGGTTGGCTTATTTTGATCTGTATTATCACCTGATCGCCATCATGGTCCTGACCAAAGTGACCGTCACCCGATACCTGGAAGCTCATAGCCCGGTTATGCAGGGACTGGGGAAACCTGTGCCTATACCGGCGGGCGGGTTATCGCGAGGTCTGGCCAGGGAATCGGGCGAGCCCTGATTGTCTGCATCAGTGCCCGTGCGCCGCCAGCCACTGCTCCAGCATCATCAACACCCAGATCATCACGCCATAGTAAGAGGCATGGCCTTGCTGATGCTGCTTCCAGAGCCCGTCCAGATAGGCCGGCTGGAGATAGGCGCGTTTCGCCAGCTGCTGCAGGCTGTGATGGGCGAGTTCGTGCAGCCGGGGATCCTCGTGCAGCCAAAGCCCGAAGGGCAGACCAAAGCCATGCTTGGACTTGACCAGCGTTTCCGGGGCCAGGAAATCCCTGAGGGACTGCTTGAAGAAATAACGCAGTTCTCCGTTGCGAATTTTCAGATTCACCGGCACCCGGGCGGCAAACCCCACCAGCTCTTCATCCAGCAGGGGATAGTGCACGGCCACGCCGGCCAGGCCGCACATGCGGCTTACCTTGCGCAGATCATTGTCTGCCAGGGTGTATTTCATATCGAGATACATCATCCGGTTCAGCTGTGAGCCTGAATGCGCCTGTTGATAGGTGCTGCGCAGCATGTTCAGCGGTACGCCCCTGTCGATCCGGTCGATAAAATCCTGCTGGAACATCTCGGCGGGTGGTGTACGGTGCAGAAAATTGTAGGTCTCCAGGCGGTCGGGCAGGGGGATGCGGGCCTGGTCGATATAACTTTTTGCCTTGCGCAGCAGGGGCAGGGCCTCCCTGTCCGGCAGGCGCCTGACGATGGGTTCGATCAGGCCATGACGCAGCGCGGCCGGGAGGCGCTGGTAGTGCTCGAAGACCTGCTGTTTGGCATAGCGGGCGTTGCCGGCGAATATTTCATCGCCTCCATCGCAGGCGATCATATGGCTGACTCCTGCCGCCTTGGCGATTTTTGCGCAATAATAGGTCGGGATCGCCGAGGCATTACCAAAGGGCTCGTCATATGCCACGGCGACCAGAGGGATGGCGCTTACCACGTCCTGTGGCGTGACGTAGTAGGTTTGATGCCGGGTGTGGAAGTGTTTCGCGGATATCGTGGCGTAGGGGGTTTCATCATAACCTTCCGCCTTGAAGCCGATGGAGAAGGATTGCACGGGATCCGTGGACAGTTCACTGAGAATGCCGGTGGTGGTGGAGCTGTCGGTGCCGCCGCTGAGAAAACTCCCGGTGTGCGGGTGAGCGGCGGCGCGCGTGACCGTGGTGCGCAGCAGGGCCCTGAATTCTTCGTCAAGATCCTGAAACGATGCCTTGCTGTCGTCCTGATACTCAAGTTGCCAGTACACATCGTTGGTCAATACACCCGCCTTGAACAGGGCGTACTGTCCTGGCGCCAGTTTGTAGATATCGCGATAAATGGTGCGCGGCCCCGGCACCATGTGGAAATAGAGATAATCGTAGATCGCCTGGGGGTCGATCTCGGCCTGTACCGCCGGATGCCGGATCAGGGTATCCAGGCTGGTGGCGAAAACCAGTTGTTGATCCCTGACGGTGTAGCACAGCCGATGGATGCCCAGGCGGTCGATGGCGAGCAGTGTAATTTGTTGGGCCGGGTCATGCAGGGCCAGGGAAAAGGGGCCGTGCATGTGTTCCAGGCATTGGATGCCGTATCGGTGATAGGCCGTGGCGATGGCCGCGTCGTGGCCCTGAGCGGCGGCAGTGGCCTGAAGCTCACCCTGCCTCCAGAAGATGTCGCCGCAAAAGGCTATGCAGAGATTGTCTTGAGTGTATACCCCGGCGCCGGTTGTTGGCAGGGTGGTCGCCAGGCTGCAGGCAGGCGTTGTCAGACGGGCGGTTTGCTGGCCTGTGGCGAGGGCTGTCCCCATGTTTGCCAAGACCCGCTCGGGATTTTCAACTGCCTGACCTGAGCCTGCCCAGCCACAGATACCGTTCATATTATTTTTCCTGCCACATCCCAACATCAGAAACAACTTATAGCCGATATTATACCCATGGCGCGGGATGCTAGCCTGCATATTTCATCAA
>MGXL01000001.1:2543-3015 GCA_001801365.1 Gammaproteobacteria bacterium RBG_16_57_12
GTGCAGTCATGTAGGGTGGGTTAGCGTTTTTTGCGTAACCCACCAAGCGTTACCTACAGGGATGTAGGTAAGGGGCGTGAGCATGGATGCGGTAGCTTTACCTACAGGGATGTAGGTAAGGGGCGTGAGCATGGATGCGGTAGCTTTGCGTAGCAACACAACGCATTTTTTAATGAGTGCCTGATGGCGTAAATGTCGGGTTTCGGAGCAAAAAACCGCGCCTAACCCAACCTGATACTGATTCCCTCACTCCAACCTGGTGGGAGAGGGAGATACAGCAGGCAGGCTAGGGCTTTATAGGGCTTTACCCTATAATAGGCCATTGTTTTCAGCGATGTGGCGGGATGATGTCCGATTTCTGGCTCAAGGTCGACAAGACAGCGCGGCACCATGGACGCAATCTAATGCGCGGCATCCGCGGAACGGTGTGGGATGTACACCACACGCCAATGGCCAGACCGGTGTTTGTCAT
>MGXL01000001.1:3045-4242 GCA_001801365.1 Gammaproteobacteria bacterium RBG_16_57_12
GGCCGGAACCACCCTGGTGTATAAAACGCTTTCCGAATCCCCGGAGCTGGGCACGCTCCAGCGCGAGACGCATGATTTCTGGATGGACCTGCATCCCCTGACGGAAAAGAACTGGGACACCCACGCCCTGACCCGGGCGGATGCCTCGGCGCGGGATCAGGCACAGGTCGCGCGCTATTTCTACAGCTATACCGGCCACCGCCGCTTCGTCGACAAGAACAATCAGAACGGGCTGTGCGTCGCCTATTTGCAGGCCCTGTTCCCCGATGCCTGCTTCGTCTATGTGAAGCGCAATCCGGGCGATAACATCAACTCGTTGATTGAAGGTTGGGGAAAACCCGATGAGTTTGCCACCTGGTCCGCTGCGCTGCCCGTCGGAGTGGCCATCGAAAACGGCCAGTATCGGCAGTGGTGTTTTTTCATTGCCGATGGCTGGCGGAGTTATTTGAACAGATCTATCGAAGAGGTCTGCGCGTTTCAGTACCGGGTGATGAATGAGGCGATTCTGCACGATCGCGCCCTGATCCCTGCGGGGCAGTGGGTGGAGGTGTTTTATGAGGATCTGGTGCGCGATCCGGTCAGCAACTTTCGCCGTCTCTTCGAAGCCTTTGACTTGAGGTTTGATCAACGCCTGGAGCAACACTGTGCCGAGGTGTTATCCACCCCCTACAATGCCTTCTCCGAGATCCGGCTGGATAAATGGCGTGGCAGCCGCAATGCCGGGCGGATCGAGCGCGTCATGGACAGGGTTGCGGATGTCGCGCGGCGCATGGGTTACTAACGTGATAATCCAGTGGTTGATCTTTGCCTGGCTGCTGGTGTGCGGCATCATTGTCATGCGCTACCGCCGCCAGATAGGGCTGGCCTGGCGCGAACCGGTGTTCAGACATCCGATTCTGATCATCGAGAGTGATGATTGGGGGGCGGGACCATTGTGGCAAGGCGAACGCCTGTCGCGCCTGATCGAACTGCTGGGCTCCTGCCGGGATGGTACCGGCCGCCATCCGGTAATGACCCTGGGACTGGTGCTGGCGATTGCTGATAGCGAAGCGATACGGCGTAACGGAGTAAACAGCTATGCACGTCTGCAATTATCGGACGAACGTTTTGCTTCGCTCCTGGCTGTATTGAAATCCGGGGAACAGCAGGGCGTCTTTGCCCTGCAGTTACACGGTATGGAGCATTACCGGCCGGCCA
>MGXL01000001.1:4300-4997 GCA_001801365.1 Gammaproteobacteria bacterium RBG_16_57_12
CATAGCGCAAACAGAACAGTTGCCCGCGGCATTGCAAAGCCGCTGGATCGATGCAGCCGGCCTGCCAGCCAGGTCATTGTCCGACGATGAGATCAACCGTGCCGCCGCGGAAGAGGTCGATCTGTTCCGGCATTTGTTTGGCAGGCCGCCGGCGGTGGTGGTGCCACCGACCTTTGTCTGGGATCAGCGGGTGGAGCAGGCCTGGGTGAAGCAGGGCGTGCAGGTGATTATCACACCGGGACGACGTTATGTAAGCCGAGACAGTGCAGGCGAGCTGGTTCCGGACAACGCCGCCATCTTTACTGGCCAGCGCAGTAGCAGCGGTGCTGTCTATGTGGTGCGGGATGATTATTTCGAGCCGGCCTGGGGCCATCGGGCCCAGCAACTCATCGCAGCTCTTGAGCACAATACCCGGCTTGGTTATGCCACCCTGGTGGAGATGCATCGGTTCAATTTTGGCGGAGATCAGGCCGGCGTGGAGCAGAGTTATCGTGAATTGAATGCTGCCCTGCAACAGGCGCTGGCGGGATTTCCCGGCTTGCGCTTCATGTCTACCGAAGAGCTGGCCAGGATATGTCAGACGCGCGATGCTGACTGGATAGTTACAGACCTGAGAAACCGCTTTGGAATCTGGCTGGCCAGATTGCGCGATGTTCCGGGTTTTTGGCGCTGGGCCTGTCGTAGCGGGATGGCGCTA
>MGXL01000001.1:5011-5117 GCA_001801365.1 Gammaproteobacteria bacterium RBG_16_57_12
GCCCGCCGTATCGGTGGCAAGGTAAGTGGCGGCGCCCATGGCAAATCCTCGATTCAGCGTCATCATTGCCGTATACAATGGGGGCGGCACTCTCGCCCGTGCCATC
>MGXL01000001.1:5141-5274 GCA_001801365.1 Gammaproteobacteria bacterium RBG_16_57_12
CCGGCCCATGAGCTGATCGTGGTGGATGATGGCTCAACGGATAATACGGCGGCCATCGTGGCGGGCTATGGGGGCGCGGTGCGTTATGTTCATCAAATCAATCAGGGAGTGTCCGCCGCCAGAAATTATGGCG
>MGXL01000002.1:0-7784 GCA_001801365.1 Gammaproteobacteria bacterium RBG_16_57_12
CTCCGTAAAGGGATAAAGCGCGGCGCACGCGATAATCATGCCGTCGCGTTCCACCACCACGAAGCGCCCGATCTCCGTTTCCAGGCGCTCGCGTGAGCGGCGCACCAGGATGCCCGCCTGCTCGAGCGGTGCGATCAATTCCAGGATGCCGCCCACATCATCGATGGTGGCCGGCCGCGTGCCCTCAAACAGATCGGCGCTGATCAGGGTGCCGATGCCGTCGCGGGTGAACAGCTCCTGCAGCAGCGCGCCTTCCACCTGGCGGGGGATCAGATGGGCGCGATGCACGTTTTGTCCGCAGACCTGCACGGCGCCGCGCAGGGCCAGGCGTTGATCTTCCGCCAGGGCGGCGTGGCTGTCGAGCAGCTCCCGCGCCTGAGACAGGGTCAGCTCCCGGGGCAGACCGTTCGCGGTGTCGAGGTTTTCCACCAGATAGAGCAATTTGTCCGCGCCCAGGGCGCTGGCCGTCGCGGTGGCAACATCCTCGGCCAGCAGGTTGAAGGTCTCGCCGGTCGGGGAATAGCCTAGGGGCGAGAGCAGGACAATGGCGCCATTGTCGAGCGGCTGTCTGATGCCGTCGCCGTCGATGCGGCGCACCTCGCCGGTATGCTGATAATCGATGCCGTTGCGGATGCCCACCGGGCGCGCGGTGACGAAATTGCCACAGGTGACGCGCAGCCGCGCCCCGGCCATGGGCGAATTGGCCAGGCCCATGGAGAGCAGGGATTCAATCTCTACGCGCAGGGCTCCGACCGCCTCCTTGACGCAGCCCAGCGCGGCGGCATCGGTAATGCGGATGCCATCGATGACCTGGGTGACGGCCTGACGTTCGGTCAGGCGCTGTTCGATCTGGGGGCGCGCGCCGTGCACCAGCACCAGCCGCACGCCCAGGCTGTTGAGCAGCGCGATGTCATGGATCAGATGCGGGAATTGCGTATCGGCCACCGCCTCGCCACTGAAGGTGATGACAAAGGTGCGGCCGCGGAAGGCGTTGATATAAGGGGCGGCATTGCGAAACCATTGCACGAAGGTAATGTTCTCTGACAACGGCATTTTCCTGTCTTTCTTGTCATGGAAATCGAATATCCATCACTATAGTGGACAAGCGTCTGCAACACCAGCCTCCGAATGTGGGAGCGAGCATAGCTCGCGATCATAATCTGGAACCGCGAGATATTCGCGAGCTGTGCTCGCTCCCATAAGATGGCTGCCCGGGTGTATCATGAACAAGTGATGATGAGCTGCAATGTTCAGATAAACGATAGTGTGCAGGAGCGGTATGAATACAGGTAAAGTACAGCGTCTTTCGATCAAGGGCATGCGCTGCGCGGGATGCGTGGCGGCCGTTGAAAACGCCTTGCGGGCGCTTCCCGGGGTGACGGAGGCCAGCGTCAATCTGGCCGAGCGCAGCGCCCAGGTGACCGGGGCTGTGACGGGTGAAGTCCTGCTGGAGGCCATTGCCCGGGCCGGCTATGAGGCGGTGTTGCAGGAAGAGGAAGAAGAGCCCGACGATACACAGGAGTGTATTGAACAGGGCCATTACCGCAAGTTGCTGCGTCAATCCGGCGCAGCGGGAGCGGTCGGCGTTATTATGTTTCTGCTCGACCTCGTGGGAGCGATGCCTGGGCTGACAAGCGCCACAGGGCAAGTCTTCTGGTCAGTGATCAGCGTAGTGACCCTGGCGGTGATGCTATACGCCGGCGGCCATTTTTATCGTGGCGCCTGGAAGGCCCTGCGCGCGCATAACGCCACCATGGATACCCTGATTGCCCTGGGCACGGGAACCGCCTGGGGTTATTCCACAGTAGTGGCGTTCATGCCCGCTGCGGTTCCCGAGGCGGCGCGCCATGTCTATTTCGAGGCGGCCTTGATCATCATCGCCCTGGTCAATGTCGGCGCTGCGCTGGAAATGCGGGCGCGCGGCAAGACCTCGCTGGCCATCAAACGGCTGATCGGTTTGCGACCCCGCACCGCGCGGGTGGTGCGCAATGGCAGGGAACTCGACGTGGCGATCAGGGCGGTGCAGAGCGGCGATACCCTGCGGGTGCGGCCGGGCGAGCGTATCGCCGTGGACGGACGCCTCATCGAAGGCCATTCCAATGTGGACGAATCCATGTTGAGCGGTGAGCCCTTGCCGGTGGAAAAGCAGGCGGGTGACGAGGTGGTCGGCGGCACCATCAATCTCACCGGCAGTTTTTTGTATCAGGCCACGCGCATCGGTAAGGCCAGCGTGCTGGCACAGATCATCGAGATGGTGCGCCGCGCGCAGTCCTCCAAGCCGGCCATCGGGCGCCTGGTGGATAAAGTCGCCGGCATATTCGTGCCTGTGGTGCTGATCATCGCCGTGTGCACCTTTCTGGTCTGGTATGATTTTGGTCCCCAGCCGCGCATCAGTTACGCCCTGGCCGCCACGATTACCGTGCTGGTGATTGCCTGCCCCTGCGCCCTGGGCCTGGCGACACCGATCTCCATCATGGTGGGCGTGGGCAAGGCGGCGGAATACGGGATACTGATTCGTAATGGCGGGGCCTTGCAGCGGGCCGGGGCGCTCACCACGGTGGTATTGGACAAGACCGGCACCCTCACCCGCGGCCGGCCCACCGTGACCGCCTTGCTGCCGTGCCCCGGCGTTACCGAGCAACGCCTGCTGCAATGGACCGCGAGCATCGAGCGCGGCTCGGAACATCCGCTGGCCCAGGCGATCGTCGCCGCCGCGGAGCAGCGCGGGATTGAATTGTTGGCGACGCACGAATTTGCCGCCATACCCGGCCACGGAGTCCGCGCCCGCCTGGCTGACCTGGCCCTGCTGTTCGGCAATGAAAAATTGATGAATGATAATGGCGTGGAGCTGGGCAAGCTCACGGCGCAGGCGGGCGAGCTGGCTCACCAGGGGCAAACCGTCATGTTTCTGGCCTGTGATGGCCGCGCCGTCGGCATTGTGGGCGTGGCCGATCCGCTCAAGGACGATTCCCGCGCGGCCGTGGCGCGGCTGAAGGAGATCGGCCTGCGGGTGGTGATGATTACCGGCGATCATCGCGCTACCGCGGAGGCCGTGGCCGGCCAGGTTGGCATCGATGAAGTGCTGGCTGAAGTTTTGCCCCAGGATAAAGCGGACCATGTGGCGCAATTCCAGCAGGGCGGTGCCGTAGTGGCCATGGTGGGGGATGGTATCAATGATGCGCCGGCCCTGGCCCGCGCCGATGTCGGTTTTGCCATCGGCGCCGGCACCGATGTGGCCATGGAAAGCGCCGATGTGACCCTGATGCGCAGTTCTCTGCACGGTGTGGCCGATGCCATTGCCATCTCCCGGGCTACCCTGGGCAATATCAAGCAGAATCTGTTTGGCGCCTTCATCTATAACACCCTTGGCATCCCGGTGGCGGCCGGAATTCTCTATCCCCTGTTCGGTCTACTGCTGAATCCGGTGGTGGCTGGCGCCGCCATGGCCCTGTCATCGGTGACGGTGGTGACCAATGCCAATCGCTTGCGGCACTTTCAGACCGGGGAGGACTAGCTATGTATTTGGCACTGATCAATCTCCTGGGCATGCTGCTGATCGCGCTGATCGTGTGGTGGTTCTGGTTCAGCAAGCCCCGGGCGCAGCCAGTCAGCGCTAATCTCATCGAAATTCTGGTTAAAAACGGGGTTTATACCCCGGCGCGTATCGAGGTGAGTGCCGGTATGCCGCTGACATTGCGATTTCTACGCCAGGATCCCAGTCCGTGTGCCCGAACGGTGACATTTGACGACCTGGCCATCAGCCAGGACTTGCCTCTGGGTAAACCGCAGGATGTGGTGCTGACGCCTGTCCGGCCCGGCGAATACACCTTTGTCTGCGAAATGCGCATGTACAAGGGAACGCTGGTGGTAAAACCATCCCGCGTGTGATTGATATCGCAATGTAACAACAGGGAGAGGTTGTGGCAGCAGCCAAATGTTGTAATATGGCAACATGATGCA
This sequence comes from Gammaproteobacteria bacterium RBG_16_57_12, assembly GCA_001801365.1. Classification (GTDB taxonomy): domain Bacteria; phylum Pseudomonadota; class Gammaproteobacteria; order RBG-16-57-12; family RBG-16-57-12; genus RBG-16-57-12. Next base: position 3,961 of record MGXL01000002.1, read on the forward strand.
GGCAATTCTACGGTTCATAGGAATTCAACGAGGGCATGGCCATGAATAAACTAATCAGTGTTATGGGTACGGCGTTACTGGCCGTGATGGTGATCGGCTGCAGCGGCAAGACCCGCGTGGAAAGCGATCTGGGTATCAAAGGCGCGCCCGACTGGGTCAATGAAGGTACGGTGGTGCTCAAGGACAAGGATGGACGGTTGTTTCACGGCGTGGGTTCGGCGCCGTCCATGGGTGATGAGTCCTTGCAGATATCCACCGCCGACGGCCGGGCCCGCGCCGAGCTGGCGCGCATCCTGAGCTCATATATGAAGGTGGTGTCAACCGATTATCTGGCGAGCGCTGGCAAGGACGAGGCCCAACGGGTGGAGCAGAGCGTATCCCAGCAGATCGAAAATCTCACCCAGGTGAATCTGAGCGGGGCCAAGGTGATCGGCCGCTGGCATGACAAGAAGCGCAATATGATCTACTCCATCGTCGAGCTGGACATGAAGCATGTCAAGGACACCGTGGGCCAGGTGGAGACCATGAACGAAGGCCTGAAAAATTTTATTAACACGCGCGGCGACAACATCTTCGACGGCATGATAAAGAGGTAACGATAATGATAATTCTGAAACGCGGTGCATGGCTGGCGGGTGTGATGACCTTGGTAATGGCGGCGGGTTGCGCCACCAAGGTCGACCGGATGGAGGTCGAAGAGGTGAAAGACCTCAGCGGCCAGTGGAACGATACCGACTCGCGCCTGGTATCCCAGGAGATGATCGCCGACGTGCTGTCGCGCCCCTGGGTGCGCGAGTTCCGTGCCGCCAAGGCACAGAAGCCGGCGGTGATCGTCGGTGAAATCCGCAACCTCAGCCACGAGCATGTCAACGTCAATACCTTTGTCGGCGATATGGAGCGAGAGCTGATCAATTCCGGCGAAGTGCAGTTTGTCGCCTCGCGTACCGAGCGCGGCGAGATACGCGAAGAGCGGCTGGATCAGGATCTGAACGCCTCGGAGGAGTCGCGCAAGGCCATGGGCAAGGAGCTGGGCGCGGACTTCATGCTTAAGGGCACCATCAACACCATCATCGATGCCGAAGGCAAAAAATCGGTGCGCTATTATCAGATCGACCTGACCCTGATCAGCCTGGCGGACAACCGCAAGGTGTGGGTGGGGCAGAAGAAGATCAAGAAATTCGTGCAAAAGCCCGGCCTGCGTTTCTAAGCCACACGGTTGACTGGCGATGGCGGGCCCGAGAACGGTGTTCCGTGCGGGACGGGCGCCAGGTGTATGGCAGGCGGCGTGCTATGCCGCCATCCTGCTGTTATCCGGTTGTGTGGGTTATGGTCAGCTGACCAGCCCCTTGGAGCAACACCTCCAGGCGCAGCAACCGGACAAGGCCTTGCAGGCGCTGGAAGCCCAGCGTCATGCCGAACGCGATAAGGTCATCTATTTTCTCGACAAGGCTATGCTGCTGCGCATGTCCGGCGACTGGCAGGGCAGTAACGAAAATTTCGAACAGGCGAAACAGCGTATCGAGCAGCTTGATGCCGTCAGTGTGCGCGAACAGGCCGCCGCGGTCAGCATCAATGACACCCTGCGCAGCTATGCCGGCGAACGCTTTGAGCGCATCCTGCTGCACGTCTACGGGATCCTGAACTACCTGGAGGCGGGACGGCTCGATCAGGCCCGGGTGGAGGTGTTGCAACTGGATGTGCTGTTGCGCCAGCAGGAAGACGGCGAGCCCCAGGCCGCCTTCGCCCGTTACCTGAGCGGACTGGTGTTTGAGTCCCAGAGTGAATGGAGCGATGCCATGATCGCCTATCGCAAGGCCTATCAGAGTTACCGGCAGGGCGGCAAGCAGCCGGTTCCGGACTATTTGCAGTCCGATCTGCTGCGCCTCAGCGAGCGCCTGGGCCTGATGGATGAACACGAACAGTACCGTCAGGAATTCGGTCAACTGCAATGGCAACGCCCGCGTTCCGATAAACAGGCTGAACTGGTGATATTTCTGCACAACGGTCTGGTGCCCCGCAAACGCGAACAGGCCATTTTTGTGCAGGACCCGGGCAGTGGGCGCATGATCAGCGTTGCCACTCCTTATTATGAAACCCGTGAGGCGCCGCGGGTGCGTCTGCGCGTCGTGGCCGGTGATCAGCATCCGGAGGCGCAATCCATGATGGATGTGGCCGCCGTGGCCAGGAAATCGCTGGAGGCGCAAATGCCCGGAATCATCTCGCGCGCCCTGGCGCGCGCCGTGGTCAAGAATCAGGCCAGCAAGGCTGCCGAGCAAAAGGATGCATTGGCGGGATTTCTGGTCAATGTGGCGGGTGTGCTGACCGAACGCGCGGATATGCGCGCCTGGTACACCTTGCCGCAGGACATCCTGATGGCGCGCCTGCCGATTCCCGATGCAGCTCAAGCCGTACAGGTGGAGCTGCAGGATAGCCTGGGGCGTGTGGTGGTCCGCGAACTCCCCGCCAGACAGATGCCAGCGGGCGGCAAGCGCTTTGTCTCGCTGCACTGGCCGGTATCGAAAGTGACCAAATGGAGGCCGTGATGAAATCACGAAACATTTTATTCATCTGCTGTTTGCTGGTGTCGGGGCTGGTGTCCTGCCACGGCGGTGCCAAATCAGGGGCACAAGGCGACAAGCCGGACTGGGTCGACGGCAACAGCCGCCGCTACCCCGTCGATATGTATCTCACCGGTGTCGGTGTGGCGCCTGATCCGGCGCTCGCCAGGGACCGGGCGCGCGTCGAACTGGCCAAGATCTTCCAGGTTGCCGTAACCGAGCAGGGCCAGGATACCCAGCGCTTTGAGCGCACCGTTTCTGAGGGTGAAACCAAAGAGAGCAATTTGCAACAGGTCAGCCGGCAGAGCAGCCTGTACACCGACCAGATCATCCAGGGTATCGAGGTGAGCGAGATATGGGAGGATGGCGCCGGGCAATACCATGCCCTGGCGGTGCTGTCACGCCAGCAGGCCGGTATGCGGCTGCGCCAGGAGATCAAGCGTCTGGACGAGGCGACGGGGCAATATGTCCGTAGTGCCCGGGGATACCCGGATTCCATGGCCAAGATCGCCGCCGCGCAGAAGGCCATTCAGCAGCAGCAGGAGCGTCAGAGCTATCAGCGTTCGTTGCAAATCGTGGATATCACCGGGCAGGGTCTTCCATCGCCCTGGAATATCGCAGAGCTGCAAGCGGATCTGAACGATGTCCTGAGCCGGATTTATTTCAAACCCCAGGTGGTCAACAGCCAGGATCAGCCCTTGCTGGAAATGCTGGCGGCCTCCCTGGCCGAAGCGGGCTTTCGCGTGGTGAGGGATGCGCCGGCCAATTATACCCTGCAAGGCCGGTTGGCACTGGATGATGAAACGGTGCAGGGCGGCTGGCACTGGCGGCGCGGTAATCTGGAGTTGATCCTCCTCGATAGCGATGACACGCCGGTCGGTACCCGGACATTGCCGATCAAGGCCTCGGCGGCGCAGAGCGGCCTGTTGCAACAACGGTTGATGATCGAGATCGAAACCGTATTGAAAAGCCGGTTACGCGATACCCTGCTTGAATTTTTTCAATGACGCCTGGCCCTTAGAGCCTCTAATGAATGGTCACCTTAAAGACACAACCGCCCCTGCTCAAGGGATGGCTGGAGCACATCAGTCCCGGCCGTAGCGCCGAAGAGCTGGGCCTGATCAGCCGCGCCTATACACTCGCCATCAAGGCCCATGAGGGGCAGGTGCGGGCCTCCGGCGAACCCTATGTCACCCACTGTATTTCCGTCGCCGACATCCTGGCTGATCTGGGCGTGGACAGCGAGACCATCGCCGCGGCCCTGCT
>MGXL01000002.1:7955-8409 GCA_001801365.1 Gammaproteobacteria bacterium RBG_16_57_12
GAATCTGCGCAAGATGCTGCTGGCCATGGCCGAGGATATCCGGGTGGTGCTGATCAAGCTGGCGGATCGCACCCATAACATGCGCACCCTGGGTGCGCTGCCGCCGGAGAAACAGCAGCGTATCGCCCGCGAAACCCTGGATATTGTCGCGCCCCTGGCCAACCGCCTCGGTATCTGGCAGTTGAAGTGGGAGCTCGAGGACATGTCACTCAAGTACCTCCATCCGGAGACCTATCGTACCATCGCGGCTAAGCTGGATGAACGGCGTATCGATCGGGAACGCTATCTGGAGAACTTCATCGCCGCCTTGAACAGCCATCTGCAGCGGGCAGGCATCCGGGCCGAGGTAAGGGGACGGCCGAAACATATCTACAGCATCTGGCGCAAGATGGAGCGCAAGAAGCTGGATTTCGAGCACATCCATGATATCCGCGCCGTGCGCGTGCTGGTGGAC
>MGXL01000003.1:0-1915 GCA_001801365.1 Gammaproteobacteria bacterium RBG_16_57_12
GGTGGTGCCGCCCATCGTCGAACAGACTAACAATACCGCCTATGAGGAAGCGATCAAGCTGATCCGCAAGGTGGGCAACTTGATGAAGACGCTGAATCAGTCACGGCAATTCGGCGACTACCTGGCGGAGCTGCGGGTCCAATTCAAGCCGAAGCGGAATTTCATCAAACTGCTGGATGGGGTGGCGCGGAGCGGTGTGAAATGATCTTTGCCTGCATGCAAAGCATCGATCAAAGGGGGGGATGTTTCATCACGGAACTTGAGTGGTTTCATCGTGCAGGCGATAATATGACTTTTCCCGGTGCCGGGTATTGGCTCAGTCTTCAAGCGACGAAAAAACAGGACAAGAAACCGGATAAAAATCCCAGAAATTGTCGGCATCGCATCGAAGAATCAATAGGATAGATTAAAAATGCTGCTGATGATCGACAATTACGATTCCTTCACCTACAACCTGGTGCAATACCTGGGCGAGCTGGGCGCGGACGTGCGCGTCTACCGCAACGACCAGATCACGGTGCAGGAGATCGAGCGCCTGGCCCCGGAGCGTATCGTGATTTCCCCCGGGCCGTGCACGCCCAACGAGGCGGGGGTATCGCTGGCGGCGATCAAACACTTTGCCGGCAAGCTGCCGATACTCGGTGTGTGCCTCGGCCATCAGGGTATCGGCCAGGCCTTCGGCGGGCGGGTGGTGCGTGCGCGCGAAGTCATGCATGGCAAGACCTCCAGCATCTACCATAACAATCAGGGGGTGTTTGCGGGGCTGGATAATCCCTTCGAGGCGACACGTTATCACTCGCTGATCGTCGAGCGCGCCAGCCTGCCCGAGTGCCTGGAGGTCACGGCCTGGACGCAGACCCCGGACGGCCAGTTCGACGAGATCATGGGCCTGCGCCACAGGCAGTATCCCATCCAGGGCGTACAGTTTCATCCCGAGTCGATACTGACGCGGCAGGGGCACGACCTGCTGCGTAATTTCCTGCATTCATAACTGGAGCCGGCCATGGACATGCAAACCGCGATACGCGCCGTCACTGAACGCCGCCACCTGAGCTTCGAACAGATGCAGGCGGTGATGCGCCTGATCATGACCGGGGCCGCCACGCCGGCGCAGATTGGCGGTTTTCTGATCGGCCTGCGCATGAAGGGCGAGACCGTGGAGGAGATTGCCGCCGCCGCCAGCGTCATGCGGGAGCTTGCCGTCCCGGTCAAGGTGTCGGGCGAGCACGTGGTGGATATCGTCGGCACCGGCGGCGACGGCGCCAATACCTTCAATGTCTCCACCGCCAGCACCTTTGTGGTGGCCGCGGCGGGCGGCAAGGTGGCCAAACATGGCAACCGCTCGGTATCCAGCAAGTCCGGCGCGGCGGATCTGCTGGAGGCCGCCGGCGTCAAACTGGAGCTGACCCCGGAGCAGGTGGCCGCCTGTGTCGAGCAGGTCGGGGTGGGCTTCATGTTTGCGCCCCTGCATCACAGCGCCATGAAGCATGCCATTGGTCCGCGCCGTGAAATGGGGGTGCGCACCCTGTTCAATGTGCTGGGGCCGCTGACCAATCCGGCCGGCGCGCCCAATCAGGTTCTGGGGGTATTCAGCGCGGCGCTGGTGGAACCGCTGGCGCAGGTGCTCAGGCAACTGGGCAGCCGCCATGTGCTGGTGGTGCATGCCGATGACGGCCTGGATGAAATCAGCATCGCGGCGCCGACCCGGGTGGCGGAATTGCATCACGGTGAAGTGACGACCTATACCATCGCCCCGGAGGATTTTGGTGTCAGCCGTGGCGATCTCAAGGCCCTGGTGGTGGACAGCCCGCAGCAGAGTCTGGCCCTGGTGCGCCAGGCGCTCGACAATGTGCCGGGTCCGGCGCGGGATATCGTGGCGCTCAATGCGGGCGCGGCGATTTATGCGGCCGGTCTG
>MGXL01000003.1:1933-5696 GCA_001801365.1 Gammaproteobacteria bacterium RBG_16_57_12
GGGGTCGATCGTGCGAGGCAGGTGCTCGCCAGTGGCGCGGCGCGTATGAAGCTGGCGGCGCTGGTCTCTCTGACGCGCTCGTTTTGAAACCCGGCCCTGCATGAACCAGCCCCCGGACATCCTGCAGAGAATCCTGCGCCGCAAGGCCGGGGAGATCGCCGAGCGCAGCGCCCGGGTCAGTCTGGTCGAGTTGCGCCGCCGCTGCGAAGGCTTGCCGCCGCCGCGCGGTTTTCACGCGGCGTTGGAGGCCAAAATCGCGGCCGGCCGGCCCGCGGTGATCGCCGAGATCAAGAAGGCCTCGCCCAGCCAGGGCGTGCTACGCGAAAATTTTGATCCCGCTGCCATCGCCCGCAGTTATGAACGGGCCGGCGCGGCCTGTCTCTCAGTATTGACCGATGCCGATTTCTTCCAGGGCTCCGAGGCCTTCCTGCAACAGGCGCGCGCCGCCTGCGCGCTGCCGGTGCTGCGCAAGGACTTCATCATCGATCCCTACCAGGTCTATGAGGCGCGCGCCATCGGTGCCGATGCCATATTGCTGATCGTGGCCGCCCTGGAAGATGTGCAGATGATGGAGCTGGCAGCACTGGCGCAGCAGCTGGATATGGACGTACTGGTGGAGGTGCATGATGCGGTGGAGCTGGCGCGTGCGCTGCGGTTGCCCGTGACGCTGATCGGCGTCAACAACCGCAATCTGCGCACCTTCGAGACACGGCTGGAGACGACGCTGGATTTATTGGCGCTGATTCCGGCCGATCGTCGGGTGGTCACGGAGAGCGGCATCCATAGCCCGGCGGATGTGAAATTGATGCGCGATCATCAGGTACATGCCTTTCTGGTCGGCGAGGCCTTCATGCGCGCCGAGGATCCGGGCGCAAGGCTTGCTGAGCTGTTTGGGGGGTAGCACTGAGAGCCCAGCACGGTTTTTTCAGAAGACTGTTAACGTGCCCCGTAGATCACCATGGTCTTGCCATGGGCCTCGATCAGGCCCTGCTCCTCCAGATTCTTTAACACCTTGCCGACCATCTCGCGCGAACAGCCCACGATGCGCCCCAGTTCCTGACGGGTGACCTTGATCTGCATGCCGTCGGGGTGGGTCATGGCATCCGGCTGTTTGGCCAGATCGAGCAGGGCGCGCGCCACCCGGCCGGTGACATCCATAAAGGCGAGATGACCGACCTTGCGGCTGGTGTTGCGCAGCCTTAAAGCCATTTGTGACGACAGGGCGAACAGGATATCCGGATGTTCCTTGGCGATCTGTCGGAAGCGGGCGTAGGCGATCTCGGCCAGTTCGCACTGGGTGCGGGTGCGGATCATGGCGCTGCGGCCCTGTTCCTGGCGCTCATCGAACAGACCCATTTCACCGAAGAAGTCGCCGGGATTGAGGTAGGCCAGCACGATCTCGCGACCATCCTCGTCCTCCATCAGAACGGTCACCGAGCCATCGATGATGTAATACAGGGTATCGGGCGGCTCGCCGGCGCGGATCAAGGTGGTTTTGGCCGGGTACTTGCGCCGGTGGCAATGCTCGAGAAACCGTACGACGGCCGGATTTTCGCCGGGAGTGATTCGCTTTAGCAGCATGCCTGTGTTCCCTCTTTTGATCGAGCTGACGTTACCAGATTATATCGGCCTGTACCAGCGATGATTAAGCATGACGCCATGCGGACCCCTTGGTGAAATGGGCGGGTTAGCAGCCTGCTAGGCATTGTTTTTCAGCCTATTTAAGATGTGATAAGCTGCGCGTTCTTTTTGCACATCAGGCTGGTGACTTATGCAGGCACGAATCAAGTGGGTGGATGGCGTAATGTTTGTCGGTGAATCCGACAGCGGTCATGCCGTGGTAATGGATGGTCCGCCCGACAGCGGCGGCCGCAATCTGGGGATCCGCCCCATGGAGATGATCCTGCTGGGCATGGGCGGTTGCACGGCCTTTGATGTGGTGACGATATTGCAAAAGGCGCGGCAGCCGGTGACCGACTGTGTGGCGGAGTTGCAGGCGACCCGCGCCAAGCAGGATCCCAAGGTCTTTACCCATATCCATGTCCATTTCATCGTCACCGGCAAGGACCTCAAAGAGCAACAAGTCAAGCGGGCCGTCGAATTGTCGGCGGAAAAATATTGCTCGGCGTCCATCATGCTCAGCAAGTCTGTGGAGATAACCCACGATTTTGAAGTGGTGGAAGCGGCATGACGGGGGACGGGGCGCAGGGTTTTGATGCGCTGGTCCACGAATTTTATCAGGCCTGGTTCCAGTTTCACCCGGAGCAGGCCGTCGATGCCGGTGTTTGCGGATACGCGGACCGGCTGACACCTTACGATGATGACAGCATCGGCGCCCTGACCGTCCTGCTGGAAAAAATGCTCAGCGCCCTGGACGAGTTCGATGCCGCCACGCTGGACGAAGATCGGCGCCTCGATTATGCCATCCTGCAGGGCAGCGCGCAGATCGAGCTGCACGACCTGCTGGAGCGGGACTGGCGCAAACGCAATCCGCTGCGTTTTATTCCCATCCATGCCATATACCAGTTGACTGTCCGCAAGGTGGATGACTTTGCCACGGCCATGCGCCGGCGTCTGGCCGCCATCCCGGCCTATCTGCGCGGGGCGCGGTTGCATCTGTTGGAGCTGCCCGAGGAAATTCCGGCCATCTGGCTGGAGACGGCCATCGTGGAGGCGCGCAGCGGTGCGCATTACCTGCACTCCCTGCACCGGCATCCCGGGGTGAAGAGCGAGGTGCTGGATCATCTGCTGGAGGCCGCCGCCCTTGCCTTTCAGGAATTTGCCCTGTTCCTCGAACAGGAGTTTTCGACCAGGGCGCAAGGCAGTTTCGCCTGCGGCCGCACCCATTTCGAGCGCTTGCTGTACCGCCGCCATTTCCTGGATCTGGACGCCGATACCTTGCATGCCTTCGGCCAGGGGCTCTATGACAACACCCTGCGCGATCTGAAAAATGTCACCCGTGAACTGCGCGGTGATGAGGATATCGCCGCGCTGACAGCGGCCATCCAGACCGATCACCCGGAGCCTGCCGGGTTGCTGGCCGCCTACCAGCAGCAGATGCAGACGGCGCAGAAATTTCTGGAGCATCACGCCCTGGTCAGCCTGCCGCCGCGGCAAAGGCTGACCGTGGTGGAAACCCCGGAGTTTTTACGCCACCAGATTCCTTTCGCCGCCTACCTGGAACCCTCGCCCAACGATGAGCGCCAGCAGGGTTATTTCTATGTCAGCCCGGCCACCGAGGCGGACCTGCTTGGCGAACACAATCACCCCGGCTTGATGCATACCTGCGTGCATGAGGCCTGGCCGGGCCATCACCTGCAATTCGTCACCGCCAACAGCCGGGCGGTGAGCCGGACCTTGCCCCGCCTGTTGAATGCCTCGGCCACCCTGTATGAAGGCTGGGCGCTGTATTGCGAGCAGCTGATGCACGAACAGGGCTTTCTCGGGCAACCAGAACAGCGTTTCATCCTGCTGCGCGACCGCCTGTGGCGCGCCCTGCGGGTCATGATCGATGTGGAGATCCACACCCGCGGGCTGGGTTTTGATGAGGCGGCGGAGAAGATGCACCGGCTGCTGGGCTTTCCGCTGGCGCAGGCCCGGGCGGATGTCACCTGGTACAGCCTGGCCCCGACCGTGCCCATGGGTTATGCGGCCGGCTGGGCCCTGATCAACGCCCTGCGTGACCGGGTGAGGTTGGAACAGGGGGCGCTGGATCTCCGGGCATTCCATGATCGTCTGCTGGCGTCGGGATCCATCGCCCTGC
>MGXL01000004.1:0-3510 GCA_001801365.1 Gammaproteobacteria bacterium RBG_16_57_12
GTATCGGCGCCTACTACGATGCGAAGCACAGCGCCGGTGCGGGCAGGATAAAAGGGAAGGTACTGGCTATTACCGGCATGGCTTTAGCCGGCATTCTGTCCCTCGCCTTCATCGGAACGATGACGCCATCCGATCCGCCCATGCCGCCGGTGGCCGTTGCCGACGCCCCGCCTTCATCCAGGCTGGCATCCCCGGAGCGTTCCATATCGAGGTCCCCACTGCCGGAAACGCCCGCCGCCGCGTTTATTGACATCAGCGGCTCATGGCGTGGGCTGGATGGCATTTACACCTTTCAGCAGTCGGGAAACAACATCAACTTCCAATTGTACGGCTGGAACCAGCTGCTGATTGCCCAGGGAACGGGGGCGATCGTGCAGGATGTGGTGACGATTGCGTATGTCCGCATCGACAACACCGCCGGTGAGGCAAGGCTTGAGGTTTCCGCCGACGGAATGGAGATGTCGGGCAGCTACATAAATCGCGTCACGGGTGAGGCAGGCCCGGTGGCCCTGGTCCGCTAGCCGCCTGCTAGTGTAGTGCCTCCAAGAGTGACGCACTACACTAGGGAATAGGGCCAACCGCGGCCTGCGCTCAACCAGACAGGAGGACCGCAACATGACCATCGACCACACCACCCACGAGCAACTGGAACGCAGCCTTGGGGAGATCGACTGGGCCGCTTATACCCGGCGTGCCTACACCCCTTCCCCGGCGGCCTGGGAGGATCAGGTACTCTACTTCCTCATGCTCGACCGCTTCTCCGACGGCAACGAGCAGGGCTATCGGGACAACGCGGGCGACCCTGTCCTCACCGGCGCTACGCCGCCGTTCCGCTTTTCGGACGATGCCTATACGGCGGATCGGGCGGCCTGGTCCGATGCCGGCGACGAGTGGCTGGGCGGCACGCTGAAAGGCCTGGAGAGCAAGATCGGCTACCTGCAACGCATGGGTGTGAGCACCCTGTGGATCAGCCCGGTGTTCAAGCAGGTGGTGTCGGACATCCACTCTTACCACGGCTATGGCATCCAGAACTTCCTTGATGTGGACCCCCATTTTGGCACCCGCCGGGATCTCATCGACCTGGTGAATACGGCCCATGCCCATGGTATCCGCGTGATCCTCGACATCATCCTCAATCACGCGGGCGACGTGTTCGGCTATCAGTACAACCCGGACCGTTATCCCGCCACGGACGCACAGGGTCATAGCTACATGGACCCGCGCTGGGACAATGCGCTCTACCCGGTGGCGGGCTGGCGCAACGCCTATGGCGAGGCGAACATCCCCTACGGGCCTATCGACCCCGCCACCCACGGCTACGCCTGGCCCAACGACGCGGTGTGGCCAGCGCAACTGCAAAGCGCGGCCACATTCACCGCCAAGGGCCGCATCAACAGCTGGGATTACGACCCGGAATATTACGAAGGCGACTTCGTCACCCTGAAGGATATCCACCACGGCGAGCACGACCGGGATGCCAATCATAAGCGCATCGTCGACGTTTTCCACAACACCCCGGCACTCAACGCCCTGTGCGATGTCTACAAGTTCTGGATCGCCCTGGCCGACATCGACGGCTTTCGCATCGACACCGTCAAGCACATGGATCCGGGCGCGACGCGTTACTTCGCGGCGGTTATCAAGGAATTCGCGCAGACCCTGGGCAAGGAAAATTTCTTTCTGGTGGGCGAGATCACCGGCGGGGGCGGCAATGCCTACAACACCCTGGAGCTTACCGGCTTGGACGCGGCCCTGGGGATCGACGACATCCCCGACCGCATGGACTATCTGGCCAAGGGCTGGCGCGAGCCCAGCGACTACTTCAACCTGTTCCGCAATTCGGCGCTGGTGAACAAATCCTCCCATGTCTGGTACGGCAAGCACGTCGTCACCCTGTTCGACGATCACGACCAGGTACGCAAGGGCGACAACAAGGGCCGCTTCTGCGGCGATAAGATCAACAACGGTTATGCCCATCTCAAGGCCGTGCTGGGTCTCAACCTCACCTCCATGGGCATCCCCTGCCTGTACTACGGCACCGAGCAGGGTTTCGACGGGGCGGGCGACAACGACCGGTTCCTGCGCGAATGCATGTTCGGCGGCGTCTTCGGCTCGCAGCAAAGCATTGGCCGCCACTTCTTCAACGAAGACCACGAGATCTACCGCTTTACCGCCGAGGTGGCGAAACTGCGCCGCGAACATCTCGCCCTGCGGCGCGGCCGCCAGTACCTGCGCGAGATCTCCGACAGTGGCGCGCCAGGCAGCTTCGGCCTGCCCCGCATGATCGGCGGCCGCATCCTCTCGCTGGTGCCCTGGTCGCGCATCTTCAACAATCAGGAGATCCTGCTGGCCATCAATACCGACGCCGACAGCGAACGAACGGCCTGGGTGACCATCGATGCCGCCCTGCACGCCGAGCCGGATGCGCTGACCTGCCGTTACTCGACCAACCCGGGGCAGATCGGCACCCCGGCGCCCATCGAACCGCGCAACGGCAGAGCGGTAAGGATCAGTGTGCCGGCCGGGGGGTTCGTGATTTACTAACCAAAAAGGAGCGCGCCATGAACGGGCATCTGCAAAAACGCATTAACGCCGCCGGTCCCAAAAAAATCCTCGCCCTCGACGGCGGCGGTATCCGCGGGATGATGACGGTGGAGGTGCTGGCCGGGATCGAGAACCTGCTGCGCCAGAAGTTGGGGCGCGGCCCGGATTTCGTGCTGGCCGATTATTTCGATTTCGTCGCCGGCACCAGCACCGGCGCGATTATCGCGGCCTGCATCTCGCTTGGAATGAAAGCGTCCGATATCCGCATGTTTTACATCAGCAGCGGCGAGCAGATGTTCGACAAGTCGTTTCTGCTCAAACGGTTCCGCTACAAGTACGAGGATGATAAGCTCGCGGCGAAGCTGCAGGAGGTGTTTGGCAAGAATACGACCCTGGGCAGCGACAAGCTGAAGACGGTGCTGATGATGGTGATGCGCAACGCCAGCACCGATTCGCCCTGGCCGGTTTCCAACAACCCCTCTGCCAAGTACAACCAGCCGGAACGCGCGGACTGCAACCTCAATCTGCCGCTTTGGCAACTGGTGCGTGCCAGCACCGCCGCGCCGGTGTATTTCCCCCCGGAGATGGTGCAGGTCGGAAACCACGATTTCGTGTTCGTGGATGGCGGGATTACCACCTACAACAACCCGGCCTTCCAGGCCTTTCTGATGGCAACGGTGGAGCCCTACAAGATGGGTTGGCCCGCCGGTGAAAACAACATGCTGGTGGTGTCGATCGGCACCGGCACCAGCCCGCAGGCGAATGCCGACCTCAATCCGAACGAGATGAATCTGATCTACAACGCGGGCTCCATCCCCTCGGCGCTGATGTATGCCGCGCTCAATGAGCAGGACATGCTGTGCCGCGTGTTTGGTCAGTGCCTCGCCGGCGATGAGCTGGACCGGGAGGTGGGTGATCTGATCGGTGTGAAGGGGCCGGCGGGGCCGGGCAAGCTTTTCACCTATA
>MGXL01000004.1:3525-3777 GCA_001801365.1 Gammaproteobacteria bacterium RBG_16_57_12
AGCTGTCTACGGAGGGATTGAAGGCCCTGGGGCTGGCGGACATCAAGCCGGAAGACGTGCAGCAGCTCGACTCCGTGGCGCACATCCCCGAGTTGCAGCGGGTGGGGCAGGCCGTGGCGAGGAAAGTGAAGCCCGAGCATTTCGCGGGCTTCTGACCCATGGCCCGCATTTCATGAACTGTACGGTGAGCATCTCATGTCAGAAGAACGCCTGATCGATCTGGAAACCCGCATCGCCTTTCAGGAACACACC
>MGXL01000004.1:3786-4258 GCA_001801365.1 Gammaproteobacteria bacterium RBG_16_57_12
CGAGGATTTCGTGCAGGCCATCGAGTCCCATTTACAGGATGTGGGCGCGGTGCTGGTGCTGATCGGCCCGCGCTGGCTGGCGGCTGGCGCGGACGGGCTAAGGCGGCTGGATGATCCGGACGACTTCGTTCGCCAGGAGATCCAGGCCGCTCTGGCCTCGGGAAAGCCGCTCATCCCTGTGCTGGTGGGCGGCGCCGCCATGCCAGTCCAGGCGGCCGACCTGCCCGATGCCATTACTGGCCTGACCCGGCGCCAGGCCGTGGCATTGTCCGACGCGGGCTGGCGGGGCGACGTGCAACGGCTGGTGGAGAATCTGCGCGTGCTGTTGCCTGACCAAGGCGCGAATGCCGGCACTGATGCGGGAGACAGGCGGCTCAAGCACCGTCATGCCCGCAGGATTCTGGCCGTGCTGGCGCTGAGCGTCGTTTTGCTGGGGGTGTTCGCCATGCTGCGTGCGCCGGCGCCACCCGCC
>MGXL01000004.1:4286-4669 GCA_001801365.1 Gammaproteobacteria bacterium RBG_16_57_12
GACGCTGGGCGGCGCGGGTGAAGTACGATTGGGGTGATCAGCACGACGAGGTGTTTGAGTTCAAATATCTGGGCGACGCCCTGCACGGCACCGCCACCTATCAGACCGGCCGTCTGACCGTCGAGCAGGCCAGGCTGGAGGGCGACTGGCTCAGCTTCGTCACCCGCAGCCAGGAAATGCTGGGCGGCGACAGCCCCTGGAAAGAGGTTACCCACCGCTACACGGGCCAGGTCACCCCCGATGGCATCCACTTCACTTTGGAAAGCGGCGGCGGTTACTCCATCCACCCGCCGGTGGAGTTTACCGCCCGGCGTGCGCCGGAGCCCTGATGCTGGATGCATACCATTTCATGGTGTTAATCGATTTTCCGAATGCATACCATT
>MGXL01000004.1:4693-5187 GCA_001801365.1 Gammaproteobacteria bacterium RBG_16_57_12
CGGATCAGCGCCCGATTGCTTGCACGGCCTCCCGTGCGCGACTGGTTTGGCGACCTTGAAATGGCATGCGTCCGGAAAAGATATAAACGCCATCACATCCGCATCCCAAAACTTTATGTGGTGCCCTCATGCCGTGGCCTATACTTACAAACATGAAATATACAGGTTAGCATCTCATGTCAGAAGAACGCCTGATCGATCTGGAAACCCGCATCGCCTTTCAGGAACACACCCTGCAGGAACTGAATCAGGTCATCACCCGGCAGCAGTTACAGATCGAGCGCCTGTCGCGCCATCTCGACCGGATCGAGGCGCAATTGCGTGAAGTCATGCCATCCCTGGTAGCCAAGTCCGATGAAGAGACGCCGCCGCCCCATTACTAACCAAAACCCTGGTAAAGCCTCATTCAGAGCCCCTCGGAAGGTCTGGATCAAGGCGCGGCTCGCAGGCAATGGCGCGCCCTTGTTAAGAGCCGCAACGCAGAGCCGGACCTT
>MGXL01000004.1:5207-6507 GCA_001801365.1 Gammaproteobacteria bacterium RBG_16_57_12
CCACCGCGACCGGATGTCGGTCATTCTGTTTGGCCCTGGCCAGGGCGTCATAACTCCTGGCCAGCAGTTCATTGGCGCTTCTGGCATGGGTGTGATAGCTGGCGATCCCTATGCTGACACTGACCTGGGTGCCCATGGCCTTGGTCTGAATCATGACGCCCTCCCGGATACGGTTGGCCAGGATCACTGCCCCATCGACGGCCGTTTCGGGTAGCAGGGTGATGAACTCCGCCTCCTTGAAGTGAGACACATAGTCGGTAGTGCGTACCTGATCGAGCAGGATTTTGGCAATAACACCCAGAATGTCATTAATGACCTTTTCGCCGAAGGATTTTTTTATTGCGCTGAAATGATCCAGCTCAATCAGCAACAGGGAAAATACGGAATCCTTGTAACGATTGGCGCGCAGCGCCTCGTAGTTTAACTGCTCCAGGAAGGCCTTTGCGGTATAGGTGCGGGTTACGGGGTCGAACGTGGCGGCGTGACTGAGTTTTTCCCGGGTACGCTGTAATTCATGCGCTGTTGACCTCATCAGGGCAAGAATCTGATTGAGATCCTGATCCGCCAGCAAGTCATTGGCGCCGCCTTTACCCTCGGCAATCAGTTTGCTCAAGTCATGGGTGCGCCGGATCGGTGTGAGGATCAGCCCGGGTGCATAGATGAACCCGGCGATAATCAGCAGTAGTGCGCCCAATGTGAAGGCAATGGCAATGGTATTTAATTGTCCTTGTGCGGCATTGGCCGCCGTCTGTGCAGAGGCGATCTGTTGCAGCAATTGCTGGTGTACCTTGATCAGTTCACTGTGCATGGCCTCCCGCCATTGTGTGTCAGCGGTGCTGCCATTGCGGCTGGCCTCGTTGATTCGGGTTATGATTCCGGCAAGGGCGTCATGCACCGGCGTCCTGTTGTCGAGCAGGGCGTTGATTTGCCCTGCCGCCGGGATGCCGCCGGATGATGACTGCAACTGAATTTCCAGATCATAAATACCGTGCAGCAAACGGGTATGAACAACAGATTCATCCCGATATTGATGCAGCTGCTGTACCTGATAATGGAGCCAGGCGGACAGGGCGATAACAGCAAAGGCGCCGGGCAACAAGATCAGAGTGATCTTCGTTCCAAGTGTTATCCGGTCAGACCATGACGGTTTTGGTGAAGCATCCCACATACAGTTCCTTTGGCCCTGGTTTACAGTTTATTGTTGGATTGTCCAACAAAATTGGACCCCCCACGCCTTTTGGCCCTCCATCTGTGCAAGCCGACCATGGTTTACAAAATAAACCGGGCGCATGGTTTACAA
>MGXL01000004.1:6570-8050 GCA_001801365.1 Gammaproteobacteria bacterium RBG_16_57_12
CTGACGAATTTCCGCGCGGCCAGCGCATTGCGGTGGATGCGAATAAATTGCGGCTGGAATTCATCTTCCAGTGATTTCAATGATTCCTCGATCAGGTTTGAACCGTTGATGTGCCGCACCGTGACATATTTCTGATCGGCCTGAAGATAGAGTATCTCATCGACCGGCACCAGGTCGATGCGGTTTTGTGTGCCGACATTGAGAAATTTCCTCGCATGCGGATGGTTTTGTGCCTCGGCCAGTTTTATCAATTGGGCGCGATTGATTTTCTGCGCCTTGCCCAGCGCGGCGATGAGACGCTCCTGGCGGATAGGCTTGACCAGGTAATCCACCGCCTGGGTCTCGAAGGCGGCCAGGGCGTGGTTGTCATAGGCGGTGGTGAATATCACCGCCGGCGGTTTCTCCAGTTGCCCCAGATGCTGCGCGGCCTCCAGGCCGTCCATTTCCGGCATACGGATGTCCAGCAGCACAATGTCCGGCTCCAGGCGGGCGGCAAGCGCCAGGGCTTCGAGGCCGTTGCCGGCTGTTCCGGCAATGGTCATGCCGGGGATGCCTTCGATAAGGCGGCAGAGCCGCGTCCTGGCCAGAGGCTCATCATCTACAATCAAAATCTTCATAACACCTGTGGAAATTGCAGTAATACCTGATAGCGTCCACCATCGGTCCGGATCTCCATGGCGGCACGGTCCCCGAAGGCGGCGGCGAGTCTCTGTTTGGTATTATCGAGCGCAACCTGATGACCTTTATGATTTTCCGGCTTGTTATCGGGCAGCGGGTTGTCGATCCGGATCTCGATCATATCCCCATCTTGCCGGGCGCTGACATCGATATTGCCCACACGGCTTAGCGGTTCAATACCGTGGTAGATCGCGTTTTCCAATAAAGGCTGAATCAACAGGGGGGGTACCCGGGTGTCCAGCGCCAGATCACCCAGCGACCAGCGTACCTGCAGCCGGTCGCCCAGCCGGAGTTTTTCGATATCCAGGTAGCGATTGCACAGGCTGAGCTCATCGCGCAGCGTGATATTGTCCTGATGTTTGGATAGGCTGACCCGAAGCAGGTCCGCCAGATCCTCGATCGCCGCCTCAGCCTGCACCGGACGTTCCCGGGTCAGGCTGGCGATGGTATTGAGGGTGTTGAACAGAAAATGTGGGTGGATGCGCGCCTGGAGCGCCGCCAGACGCAGCCGCGATTCCGTCACCACCTGCCGTTTCCAGAGATGCTGGATGTATAAATAGTGCAGAACGATGGCGAAAATGATGGCGCTGATGGCCAGAGTACGCAGCAAAAAACTGCCGTGGCCCTCTGCCACAAGACTGGCTTCAAGGCCCAGGTACAGGGCGATCCGAAAGCCCAGTTCACTGAACAGCAGGCTGTTGAGCAACAAGGTAATGTAGGTCAGGGTAATGGCGGTCGTGCTCCGGAACCGGCTCAGAAAGCGCTTGCCAATACACAGCAATGCGCTGCTGGAAAGCCCCAG
>MGXL01000004.1:8099-8348 GCA_001801365.1 Gammaproteobacteria bacterium RBG_16_57_12
TGCGGGCTGAGCGGCGCCAGGGTCATAATGAAGGCCAGCAGTTCACAGAACAGCACTACCAGGAAAACCGCGCGCACATCACAAAAGTCGGGAAGGAAAAACTCGTCGACTTTCCTGTTTTCAGCTTGTCTCGTTTCCATCCCCCGGCTTACCCCTTGATTTGCCCGTATAAGCATAGATCGGCGCATGGATAAATAAAACCACCCGGCTTCGATAGTGCGAACTGGCCGGCAAAACACTCGCAATATC
>MGXL01000005.1:0-7627 GCA_001801365.1 Gammaproteobacteria bacterium RBG_16_57_12
TAACCTTCGGTCTTGCCCCGTTTGAATCCCGTCGCATAGGCTTCCTTATAAGCCTGCTGCTGTATTTCCTCCAGTCGCCCGGGGGTGAGATATCGATTATATTGTACAGCCGCAGAGACTTCGGTCGCGCCTTGTCCCGACATGTCCGGCGGTGTCCAGCGCGTACAGTCAGCCTGCGCTACACCGCTGATGACCTTTACCACCGTTTTATCTTTAGACGAATTGCTCACTGCTGCTTCCCAGGATAATTTCGCCGGATTCGGCCATACGGCGCGCGATAGACAGAATTTCCTTCTGCGCCAGCTCTACTTCACTGAGACGGACCGGACCGCGGGTTTCGAGATCGTCACGCAGCATTTCTGCGGCGCGCTTGGACATATTGGAAAATACCTTTTCCTTGATGCGCTCATCGGCGCCCTTGAGCGCAAGTATCAGGCTGTCGGTCGACACCTCGCGCAGCAAGGCCTGCATGCTGCGATCGTCCAGTTCGCCCAGATTTTCGAAGACGAACATCAGGTCTTCTATCTTCTCGGCAAGTTCCGGATCGGCATCCTTGATGGCATCGATGATCTCGCTCTCAGCCGAGGTCTCGACAAAATTGAGAATATTGGCCGCCGACTTGATGCCGCCAATGGCAGAAGTCTGCATATTGGCATTACCGGCAAAGTGACGCTCCATTATGCCGTTCAGCTCCTGTAGTGCCGTTGGCTGGATGCTCTCCAGCGTTGCCATGCGCAGGATCATGTCACTGCGATCGCGCGCGGGAAACATGGTGAGTATCTGGGCGGCCTGGTCCGGATCCAGATAGGCCAGCAGTATCGAGATGATCTGGGGATGTTCCAGACGGATAAGCTCAAATATTGCCCGGGGGTCCATCCATTTCAGGGTCTCCAGCCCCTGAGTACTGCCGCCCATCATGATGCGCTCGATCAGACCTGCCGCCTTCTCCTCGCCCACGGCATCCACCAGCACCTTGCGCATGAATTCGTCAGCGCCGACACCGAACTTGGTTTGCGAGCCGGTCGCCTTGTGAAAGGCGTTCACCACCTCGGTGACATGCTCGGGTGAGATAGTGCCCAGCTTGGTGATATGCTCGCCAATCTTCTGCACCTCCCGCGGCCCCAGGAATTTAAGCACCTTGGAGGCGGTTTGTTCTCCAAGCATTAACAGCAGAACAGCTGCGCGCTCCACGTTTTTCATTCAATCCGCCTTAGAACCTGTTAACACTAATCTTCCGCCGCCACCCATTGTTTGACGATATTAGCCACCAGTTGCGGTTCGTTGTTGACCATGGTGCGAACCTCATCTACCTGCTGCTCATAACTCTTGGTCGGTGAGCCCAGACGCCTGGCCTCCATCTCGCCGGGCAGCGCGATCTGCTCGCCGCCAGCCGTAACATAGGCGATACCACCGGCAGGCACCGCCGGGGCTTTTTCGGCCAGATTACGCATCAAGGGCTTTAACACTCCAAGAATCAACAATACCACTGCCGCACCCCCCAGTGCCATCTTGACAGCATCCCAGAACCACGGCTGTTCCATGATGCCCGGCTCAGGCAGTGGTTCGGCCTGCTCCTGCATCTTGAACGATGTGTTAATGATGCTGACGCTGTCACCGCGCTGGGCATCAAAACCCACCGCTTCTTTCACCAGCAGGGTCAAACGTTCGATCTCTTCCGGTGTATGGGCTCGACGCTTACCTGCTTCGGTCAGACGATCATCGATAACTACCGCAACAGACACACGCTGCAAACGCCCCGGTGCAGAGCGGGTATGGCTGATAGTCTTGTCCAGTTCATAGTTCTGGGTGGAACGTTTGTTGGTGCGTCCAGAGTCCGCGCTGGCCTGAGCAGCACCGCCTTGAACAGCCTGTGTTTCCGGCACGGTAGCCGCGCCGGGTGGTTGATTGCTGAGGGCGCCGGGCACACCGCCGACTCCGCCAGCACCACCGGCTTGCTCGATGATGGTCTGCTCGCTACGTAACGCCGGGCTGTCGGCGTTATACAATTCCTGTGTTTGTTCGGTAACGGTGAAGTCAATATCAGCCACCACCTGCGCCCGCACGCCATCTTCACCGACAATTGGCGTGAGTATATTGGCAATACGTTGCGCAAAGTTCTTTTCCAATGCCTGGGTATATTCAAATTGCCCCTTGCTGAGCGCCATCTCCGCATCATGCTGTTTTCCTGACAGCAGGCGGCCTTTCTGATCAATGACAGTTACGCGCGCAGGCTCCAGGTTCGGCACACTGGCGGCGATCATGTGCGCAATGGCATCCACCTGAGGATCTTCCAGGTTTCGCCCCGGATAGAGATTAATCAACACCGAAGCGCTGGGTTTATTCTGATTGCGTAAAAATACCGATTGCTTGGGAATGGCCAGATGGACGCGGGCGTTTTCCACATTGTTCAGTGTCATGATTGAACGCGCCAGCTCCACCTCGATGGCCCGGTAATAGCGCGCCGTTTCCATGAATTGACTGGTTCCGAAACCCTGCTCGCCGGCAATCCCCTCAAAACCGACGCCGGTTCCTTTCGGCAGGCCGGCGGAGGCGAGTTTCATCCGCGCCTGGTGCAAATCCTTGGCGGGTACCATAACAGCGCCTGAGGCGGTATCCACTTTGTAATTGATCCCCATCTGCTGTAGCGAATCCATGACCTGTGAGGCGTCTTTTTCCGCGAGATCGCCATATAAGATGCTGTAGGTCGGCGTCCAGGCCCACAGGACGACGGCAACACCAATGGCCACACTGGCGGCCAGACCCACCATGATGCCCAGCATGCGCAGGCTCGACAAGGTGTTCATACCGCGTAACGGGGCGCTCATGCCCGCCCCCGAGGGGACAATCTTGGATTTTGCGTCAGCCATGGTGTCCTTTCTTGTTCGTTAGTTTATCAATCATCAGATCGGCATCGACATGATTTCCTGATAGGCGCTCAACAGCTTGTTGCGCACCTGAACCATCGACTGAAAGGCGATACCAGCCTTTTGCATGGCAATCATGGTCTCCGCCAGATTGACCTGCGGGTCTCCGCTTTCATAGGCAGTAGCCAGTGCATCCGATGTCTTCTGCAGGCTGTTTACCTTGTCAATGGATTGCTTGAGCATCGCCGAAAAATCAGGAATAGATTCATCAGCCGGCCTGGCTTGCGCCAGCGCGGTATTCATTCTGATTTCGCTGAGGATACGGGCGATATCACCTTCTATGCTGTTCATTATCTACCTCACTACAGCAGTCATTAATCGTCTCGATCACCGGGTATCTGGATGCCCTCTTCGCGCATTTTTGCCAGTTTGTAGCGCAGGGTGCGCGGGCTGACGTTCAGGACATCGGCGGATTTTTTCCGGCTACCGTGAAATTTATTCAAGGTGTCCAAAATCAGATTGTTCTCGTGCTGACGCAGGCCATCATCCAGGGTTGCAGATTCTTTTTCCGGGATGACGATATTCTCTTCGGCGCCTTGTGGCGATGCGCTGGTATCAGCCATGTTCTCGAAATGGAGATCATCTCCCCTGATAACATCACCTTGCCGGAATATCAACGCCCGCTGGATGACATTATCCAGTTCACGCACATTTCCCGGCCAGCCGTGTTGTGTCAGCAGTTCGATGGCTTCCGGAGACAGGACCGGGGCAGTGCATTTACCAAGCCTGGCCGTTCTTTCCAGAAATTGCTGCGCCAGAGGCAGAATATCCTTCTGGCGCTCGCGCAGCGGCGGCAAATGCAGCGGAAAAACATTCAGTCGATAGAACAGATCTTCGCGGAATTTTCCTGCCTGTACTTCATTTCTGAGATTGCGATTCGAGGTGGCCAATACCCTGACATCCAGCTCGATCAGCCGGTTACCACCCAGGCGCTCCACTTCCTTTTCCTGCAATACGCGCAGCAGCTTGGCCTGCAGACCAAGATCCATCTCTGAGATTTCATCCAGCAGCAAGGTGCCGCCCTGGGCAAGTTCGAATTTTCCTGGACAGGCCTTGTAGGCGCCCGTGAACGCACCCTTTTCATATCCGAACAGGGTCGATTCCAGCATGTTGTCCGGTATGGCGGCGCAATTGATGGCGATAAACGGCGCCGCCGCCCGTGGCGATTGATTGTGAATAAAGCGCGCCAGCACCTCCTTGCCCACACCGCTCTCGCCGGTAATCATGACCGTGGCATCGGTTATCGCCACTTTTTGCGCCAGACTGGCCATGTCGCGGGTTTTTTCATCCGCGGCGATAAACTGACCATAGCCCGGCGCCTCGGTCACGACATAGCGCCCGACAGTGCTGATCACCACCTCGGCCTCGAAGGGTTTAATCAGATAGTCGATCGCGCCATCGCGTATCGCATCGATGGCTCTGGGTATGGTGCCGTAGGCCGTCATCAACAATACCGGCAGGGCCGGATGGCGCGTCTTGATGGCACGCAATAGGCTATGTCCATCCATCCTGCCCATCTGGACATCGCTGATGACCATGGCGAATTGCTCATGATTGATCATGTCCATGGCCTGCTCGCCGCTTTCCGCCGAGGACACGTCATAGCCGGCCATGGTCAGCGTATCGGACAATACCTCACGCATCGATGCGTCATCTTCAACCACCAGCAATTTCGCTAAACCCATATCACCTACCTTGTAATGTTATGGTCAGGTCTCCGCGACTAGACCGCTACGGATTCACGACAATGCCCTGTAGGGAATGTTGTCGCAGATCCAGCCTCGTCGGCCTGCTCCTGATGTGTTGCTACCGGTAGACGCAGGATAAAGCGGCTGCCGGTGGTTTTTCCGGTCTCGCACCATACTTCACCACCATGCGCCCGCGCGATGATTCGCACAACCGCCAGTCCCAGCCCGGTTCCTTGCTTGCGCGTGGTGTAAAAGGGATCAAAGATCTGTTGCTCCAAGCCGTTCGGAACTCCGGGCCCCGAATCGGTCAGGATAAAATCCACGCTACCATCAACCTCCGATATGACCTCGAGCCTTAATCTGCCATTCTCGCCTGCCGCCTGGATCGAATTCATCAACAGATTTTGCAGTGCGCTGCCTAGCATGGTCATATTACCCTTGAGCAGTGTACCGGGTAGTGGATTGATTATTTCAAAGAGCATGTCCTGCTCGGCCAGGTGAGGCTCCGACACGGTTACCAGCTCCCGTATCAGTTCGGCTGTCGAAAAGCAGTCCTGCCCGATATATCCCCCCTGCGCGAAGATCAGGATATCGCGCACCATGTTTTCCACATGCCGAATCCGCAATATGATCTTGTTGACGATGCGCTGCTGGGTCTCCACATTGCCCGCGCCGGTTTTCAATTGCGACAAATACAGCATGGTAGAGGCCAGCGGGGTGCGGATCTGGTGGGCCAGCGTAGCGGCCATCTCGCCCATTGCCGACAATCGCTCGTGACGGTTGACCCGATTTTGCAGATCCCGGGTCAGAGTGACATCGGTAATGTGTATGATCTGGCCCGGCCCATAGCCCAGCGGTACCGTGGCGATATGCACCATGCGCCCATTCATCAATGACACATCGTGACCATCGTCGGGGCGTGGCGCAAAGACCTGCGCAATAACCGCGCGCCAATATTTCTGACTCAGCCCTACCCCCAATAACTGTTCAGCCGCCGGATTGCAGTGCTTGATGCGGCCCTCATGATCCAGAACCACAATGCCGGCCGGTAAGGCCTGGATGAGATCAGTAAGCTCCTGGGCAGAAAATTCCGTGCCCGGGTTCATGTACTCCAGGCGCTGGCACAAATGTGCGACACGCGCCTCCAGCGCCTGATAGGCAGTGGTCATGTCTCCGGATGCCCGGGCAAATAGGCCGAAGGCATCCATCAGCGCCTGGGTCTCTTTCGCTATTGCCGACTCGTTCATGTATGCACCTATCCCGGCCAGAAACTCATCTTGCCGTGATAACAGGCAAATTTTGTGCCTGAAAGGGTATCTTCTTGTATTAACAGCTAATTAGGAAAGTTACGCTGAAGACGGGTCAAGATTATGACGCGATTTCCCGGTGCAGGTCGTATTTACGCATTTTTTCCACCAGCGTGGTTCGCCGGATGCCCAGCAATTTGGCGGCATGGGCGACAATACCGCCCGCCTCCTCAAGCGCCTGCCTTATTAGCGACAGCTCGATGTCCTCGAGATATTCCTTAAGATCAAGGCCCTCTGCGGGAAGTTGCCTGACGGACTGGTCCAGGGCAGTGGCCACGCCGATATTCGCTATGGCCCTGGCCATGGCATGCTCATCAAAGATAGGCGCTTGTGTCGCCGATGGGTCGCCCGGGCGAAATTTCGCCGGCAAATCCATTACATCAACCAGGCCATAAGGATGCATGATGACCAGCCGTTCAATAAGATTCGCCAGCTCTCTTACATTGCCCGGCCAATGGTATTGGCAGAGTGGCACCAGGGCATCGGGGGTGAGCCGGACCGAACCACGGCGTTCTGCTTCCAGACGCCGTATCAGTTCATTGACCAGCAGGGGGATATCTTCGATACGTTGACGCAAGGCAGGCATTTCGATGGGGAAAACGTTCAGTCGATAGTACAGATCCTCACGAAAACGTCTATCGCGGATCAGCTCCTCCAGATTGCGGTGAGTTGCCGCAATCACCCTCACATCCGACGTAATGGCCGTATTACCTCCCACCCGCTCGAAGCAACGCTCTTGCAATACTCTGAGCAACTTGACCTGCATGGCCAATGGCATATCACCGATTTCATCCAGGAATATCGTGCCACCCTCGGCCATTTCAAAGCGGCCCTGTCGTGCGGTAAATGCACCGGTAAACGAGCCCTTTTCGTGGCCAAATAATTCGCTCTCCATCAATTCCGATGGAATTGCGCCACAATTAAGCGGTACAAAGTTGTGCAGGGCGCGTGAAGAATAACGGTGCAGATTGCGTGCAACAACCTCTTTCCCGGTGCCGGATTCGCCGAGTATCAGCACTGTTGCCGTCGAACCGGCGACTTGTTGAACAAGATTACGTATTTCGGCTATTGCATTACTGGTCCCCACCAGATCGCGAAACAGGGCTTCATCATTATTGGTCCCATAGTGGGAGCAGAGGCTGGCGCGGTAGAGCTCTGCTGCCAGCTGAGGATGTTTTAACGGAACGTTAATCAGAGTAAAGGCCTTATTACCAAGTAGCCTGCGCGTTTCCTCAGCTTCATTTGGATAATTCAGTACCAGCACCGGGAGCCGGGGTTGGGATTTTTGCAGCTCCTGCAATAACGCCAGGCGCCGCTGCGCATCGCACTCACCATATCCCAGAATAGCAATTTGAATTCCTGATTGCGCAAGAACTGCTCGCCAGTTGTCCGCACTTACCACATAAGTGTCACAGTCAATAAATTCCAGGATACCCTTGAGGTGTTGAGCGTGCTGTACATCCTGCTCAAACAGGTGAACGGTAAGTCTTTGATCAATTTTTTTATTTGACATGAATTATCGAGACGGTTCTTGAAAAAAGATCAATCACAATTAGTTAAGCACGGCATCAGCGATATGTCAAAAAATTGTCGCCCCGACAATTCTCTGTCAATAACAAGATGGATGGTAATTTACCGGCTCTTATGAACCCGGCGGCGAGCGATCTCGCGACGATGGGCGCGAAAGATGAATTTCTCCAGAGCCATG
>MGXL01000005.1:7657-12971 GCA_001801365.1 Gammaproteobacteria bacterium RBG_16_57_12
ATCGAGAGACGGCGGGCCATATCCTGATGATCCACGTCCAGCACATGCCCCAGAAGAAGCAGCGGGCGGGGGTAACCGGGGCGCAAATATATCTCCAGATACAATAACTGACCAATGGCAGGACATTGTCCGGCATCCGTTTCAGTCCATTGCAGGAATTGGGTATTAAGTCGAACTGCCGATGACTGAATGTTTGCCGAGGACTGTGCCAGCAGTCTTTCCAGCAAACTCATGATGATGTTCAGCTTGGCATCGAGGCGTTTTAATTCCTGTGCATACTGCCCATGCTCTACACTAGCCTCGGTCGGTATTTCCTCAAGAATGGCCAGACCAGCCAGCGCGTCATCATTATCCTCCTGGTGTAGAAGGCATCTCAGGCGATCGTTTTCAGTATCAATGGCACGCCAGGATATATTGATATTCCCCTCGAAGAGCAAAGTCCCGGAAAATAACTTACCCATGGAATGACAAGATTGGTCTGGAAAATGCCTTACCTGGCATGCCGGGCGTAGGCGTTGACAGCCTCGCGGCCATGCTGCAATGCCGCCAGTGCCTTGCCAATGGCATTTTTGCCCTCATTGCATAAGGACATGATTTCCTTATCAAGCTCGATCAGCTGGTTGAGTTGAGTTTTAGTCTGTTCGGTGTCGAGATTGGCTATCGGAGGGATATTGAATGTTTTAATCAATCCGTCGCGTTGATGTTCCTGCTCGATCAGCTCGTCCCAGCGGCCGGTCTGCGCCATTTCCAGCATTGCTTTGCTGATGGCCAGTATAGTCTCCAGTTGCACTGCGGGTGAGCCAGTCATGTACGTGATGATTACCTATTACCCGGCGCGACATTGGCGGAGGAAACAGGTTGTCCGCTCAATATTCTGGGAATCGCATCCCAGCCCGCCTTGATTTGATGCATCAGTTCGCTGACTTCATCAAGGTATTCAACCTTATTGTGAATATTGGACTCCAGCAAACGCCCGCACATGTAGTCATAAAGCGCATTCAGATTCTGGGCAATCTCACCGCCTTTTTCCATATCGAGACCTGCCGCCAACCCGTTGATTATCGAAATGGCCCAGCTGATCTGGCGGCCCTTTTCAGAGACTTCTCCACGCTGCATGCAGCCCTTGGCAACGGAGATTTTTTCCAGCGCCCCTTCCATCAGCATCTGTATCAGTCGATGCGGATCTGCATTGGCCACCCCGGATTCGGTTCCCACCCTGCTGTATTGATTTAATGCACTTTTAGTAAATGGCATGAGTAAATCCTATATGAAATTCATTACCGGTTGCTGTTGAGATTATTGTTGAACGAATTAAGCGTGTTGAGTTGCTGTATCAGATAATTGCCTGTGCCCTGCAGTGACACTAATAGAGAATCCAGGGCGTTATATTGCGTAAACAACCGTTGCTGCAGCCTGCTCGATCTGAGATCCAATTCTTCACGTTGAGTCGAAATATCATCTATACGTTCGTTCAGGTTATCAGTGCGGCTATCCAATATGCCTTTTGAATCCAGCAGGCTGGTGAGTAAACTGTTGATGCGATCGGCAATGCCGCGACTGACGGTTACGTTACCACGCCCGCCCAGGGCGCCACCATTCACCAGCAGGCTAAGCCCGGTGGTAGACAAACCATTGCCCGAGAGTGTCTGGCCCGAACCGGTTGCCGTTTCACCACCCACCGTACCCGCCACATCAACACCGGGGGTACCCGCCCCTACCGAAAAACCGAGGCTGGTCGTGGTATTGGTATCGATCGATGTAAACTCGACGGCGGAAGCTGATCCATAACGATTCGATGTGATTTCAAAATGATCGACATTATAACTGACAGCCACGCTGACGCCCGCACTGCTCAGGGTGCTGTCGCCATTTATCCGTGCCTGTATTTCAGTGGCCAGCTCTGTCGAAGTGGCATAGCTCTTTTGTGTCAAGGCCATGCTGCCCGAGGTGATGCCATCGACTTTGATCACGAAATTATTGTTGTTTGCATCCACCAGCAGCGGAAAAGCCGCTGTTGCTGCACCCGTATACCCACCTCGGGTGCCCAGCTGCGAAATGGTTACAGGATAACTGCCGGCAACAGCCTTGCTGCCCGGATCATTGGCGCTGATCAACAGGTCGCTTGCCTGAGCAGCCGCAGAAAATATCTTGGCCACTGCATCCGGGGAGGCATCAAGCGCCGCGCTCAATTTAGCCGAATCGGTATTCAGCTTGCCGTCCAGTTGCGAGGTGATGCCGATATCGGCAAGCGCCATGTACTTACCGCTCAGGCCCGATACCGTACTGGAAATGATGTTACGAATCTGGCTTGAAACAGCGCGCAGAGTGCTGTCGCCAAGCAATGTCCCTGATGTTTTGGTGTCTTTGTTATAGCTGGAGAGGCTGTTGATGGTGTCGATCAGCTTGTTATAGGCTGTGACAAATCCCTCAACATCAGACTTCAGTTCACTATTATCCTGCTTGACCGCTACCGTAACAGGTGTGGTGGGCGCCTTACTGACCAGGTTAAGGGTCAAGCCATCGATGACATTGGTCAGGGTATTACTGGCGCTGGTGATACTCAAACCGTCTATGGTAAGCGATGCGTCTTTGGCCAGAACCGTCTGACTAAGATTTTTACCGTTGCCCACTGCCGCTGTCGGATCATAGGCCAGGACAGACAGGCCGGCATTATCCAGGTTGTTGCCGTCATCATCGCTGACCGTAAGTTCCAGGCTATTAGCCGCGCCCGTATCCTTTGATACAAACACCAGACGATAACCGGTGGCATCCTTGATGATATTCGCCGTTACACCGATATTGGCCGTGTTAACCGCATCGCGGATACCTTGCATGCTGCTGTTGGCGGCACTGATCGTCACCGATTTGGTAGCCTTGTCAGGATTGGCCGTAAAGCTGACCCCATTGTACGTTCCAAACCTGAACGTCAAGGTACCGCCATTGCTCCCGGTAATGGAGTCGGTGGTGTTACCAGACGCGGAGGATGCGAGCTTGTGCGACTCGGCAAGGTCGGCCACGGTGATGCTGTATGAGGCTACCTGCGCCTTGCTGGAAGTCGATGTGATGGTTACGACATCCTTGTTACTGCTGGCCGCGGTACGAAGTTGCACCGAGGAAAATGCCAGCAACCCGCTCAGAGATGACTGAAAATCTGCCAAACCACTTTTCAGTGTCCCTAAAGCGGACAGCTGTGCCTGCAGCTTCGCTTCCTTACGATCCAGGCTGAGCGATTTTGGCTTCCTGTCTGCCGCTACCAGCTGGGTAACCAGGCTCGTAATATCAAGTCCGGAACCTATACCAGGTGACGAGATCGACATCAGCGCTCTCCGTATTCTTCAATTAACCTGCACAACAACATAATTTCACTATCAGCGGCTGACCGGCAAACGTTGCCTGTCATACGCAAAAAAGATACCAACACTAGGCTGTATCACTGATGAATGCGCCCTTCAGCTCATCTCCCTCCATGCTTTCCTTGATGTGCCGGGCAATTGCGAGCAACTCCTCGGACGGTATCTGTCTCACCACTTCATCCGTTTCGGCATCGATCACGCGAACTACGGTACGCCCGGTGTCTTTGTCCACCGTGAACTGCAGGTTGCGATGCAACTGCTGTACCAGATCGTTGATCTGATTGAGCGCCTGTTGCAGGCTTTCATCATCCATTTCTCCCTGTGAATCTTTGGCCTGCGTTTGCCGTTGTGGCAATTCCTTGCCCAAAGTGGAAACTTCCTGCCGCTGTACGACAGCCGTAGGAATTCCCAGCGTGTTTACCTGTGATACCGATCCTGATGATTCGGACTGGCGTATAACCGGCTTGCTGATCGTCGCTGAATACAGTTGTTGGCTAGGCTGTATAGAAGTCTCATTGGCCATATTGACTTGCCTCCTGCTCATACCCGGGGGGATCAGCCCCCGGGTACTTGCCTATAGTCCAATTACTGTAGCAGTGACAGTACTAACTGCGGTTGCTGATTGGCCTGTGCCACCATGGCGATACCTGCCTGTTGCAGAATCTGGGTTCTGGTCAGGGTGGCTGTTTCAGCAGCGAAGTCGGCATCCAGTATGCGCCCACGTGAAGCCTGCAGGTTTTCTGCTGTCGTCTGCTGGCTGGCGATTGTGGATTCCATACGGTTCTGGATGGCGCCCAGTCGGGCGCGCAGGCTGTTCACCGAAGTCAGCGACTGATCCACGGCAATCAAAGCCAGGTTGGCATTCGCCACGGAGGTTACATCGATACTGGCCAGCGTCTTGCTGGTCAGCGCGATGGTGGCATCACCCGTACTACCTTCCAGGGCACCTGCGGTAGCCGCGGCATTAACAACCAGGCCGGTTGTGCCTACGGTATAGTTCAAGACAATGGCGCCATTCTGGCCAGCGGCCACGGTGGTGGTTCCCTGCGCCACGCCGGTGATGGTGGCCATACCTGCGGTATTGACCGTCATCGAGATGGCGGCATCTGAGGCAGAGGGCGTGGTACCCGTCGCATTATAGAGCACCAGGGTACCGGCAGCGGCACCGTTTGCGGCCACGCCGGTTTCACTGGTCTTGGCGTTGATGGCTGCAACTACCTGAGCCACGGTACCCGCAGCGGTTGACGCAATGCTCACACCATTGATCACCAGATCGCCGGCGGCAGTTGCCGCGCCATCCGCGGTAACACCGGTGCTGACCAGGGCATTGCCATAGGTGAAGGCCGTGGCGCCACTGGTGCTGTTATTGACCGAATCCACCTTGGCCTTGGCGGTATTCCCGGCGGCAACATCTGCCAGGGATGCCCCGTTCAGGGTGGATGTACTCAGCGCATTGGCGGACTGTACGCGCACTCGTGCGGCGAAGGTGGCGCCGCTTTCAGCCGTGATGGTTCCGTAGTTGGTGGAAACGCCGAGCTGTGAGGTGGATACGTTGTCGATGGTGGTGGAAATGACTTCCCCCGCGTTGGCACCCACCTGGAAGGTTGCACTGAAACCACCCGTGGTGCTCAGGATACGATTACCATTGAAGTTGGTCTGGGTCGCAATACGGTCGATTTCCGCAATCATCAATTGCACTTCGTTGTTCATTGCGACGCGGTCGGAGGTACTGTTGGTCGCGTTGGCAGACTGGACGCCCAGCTCGCGAATACGTTGCAGGGCATTGCCACTTTCGCCCAAGGCACCCTCCGCGGTCTGTGCCAGTGAAATGCCGTCATTGGCGTTGCGCAGTGCCTGGTTGAGGCCGCGAATCTGGGTTGTGAAGCGTTCAGAAATTGCCAGACCTGCCGCATCGTCCTTCGCGCTATTGATACGCAGGCCGGAAGAAAGCCGCTCCATCG
>MGXL01000006.1:0-709 GCA_001801365.1 Gammaproteobacteria bacterium RBG_16_57_12
CCGCGCCCGCTGGGCCTGCTGCACCAGCTCCTCGCGGTCAATATAGTCATACACCGGGGCGCTGGTTTTGTAATGGCCGCTCTGGGAACAGAAGCTACAGTTTTCGGAGCAGTTGCCGGAACGCACGTTGGAAATGGCGCAGGCCTCGATGTCATTGCCGCGAAAGGTGCGCCGGATACGGTCGGCGCCGGCCATCAGCCAGGAAAGGTAGGACTGATCCAGGCGGATCATCCATTGCGCCTCTTCCACGCTCATTTCTCCACCCGCCAGGATGCGGTGGGTCAGGTCGTCGATACGATCATAAGTGGCATGGTTCATTCCGTGGTTCCTCTCTTATTGATTTTTGAGTATTCTGGGTCAGCGTGCCGCTCTGCTGTATTCGTGCATGATAAGCCAAACGGAACATCTGTCAACCGGAATGGAATCGCATGGTTAACATATGGTTAAATAATATGCAGAACTGGCTATTCCCGCCCGTGTGTGTCCTGTGTGGCGACTCCGGTCATGCCCATCTGGACCTCTGCCCGCCCTGCCGGGCGGATCTGCCGCTTAACCACACCTCCTGCCGGTCCTGCGGTTTACCTCTGACGGGCATTGCGGGGCATGAAGGGGTGTGCGGCACTTGCCTGCAACAACCACCGGTCATGCAGCGGGTGATCAGCCCCTATATATATGAGCAGCCACTCGCCCATCTGATCCAGGCGCTCAA
>MGXL01000006.1:724-8810 GCA_001801365.1 Gammaproteobacteria bacterium RBG_16_57_12
GCATATCGCCCGACTGCTTGGCGCCTTGCTGGCCGAGCATCTGGCCAGCCTTCCGGATCTTGAGCGACCATCGGCGATCATCCCTGTGCCCTTACACAGCAGCCGACTACGGGAGCGCGGCTTCAATCAGGCCCTGGAGCTGGCCCATCCCGTGGCCCGGCGCCTCAATATCCCGCTGCTACAGAGCTGTCAGCGCATCCGCCCCACCGACGCACAGATGACACTGGATGCCCAGGCACGCCGGCGCAACATCAAGGGGGCCTTTGCCGTCTGCGATTCCCGGTTACCGGAGCATGTCGCCCTCATCGATGATGTCATGACCACCGGACATACCGTGCGGGAACTGACCAAGACCCTGCAACGCGCGGGTGTATCCCGCGTGCAGGTCTGGGTATGCGCGCGCGCCGTATAAGATAGCCGAACAACACATGGCACAATTTGAACATTCGCTCTTCGGCATCGTCTATAGTGTTGCCAGATGACTATCTGCGGGTGATGATCATGAAACGACGGACATTTGTGTTAAGCACGTTGATACTGGGCATAAATCCCCTGTTTATTGCCAGGGTCATGGGAGGCGAAATGAACACAGCAGCCAGCATTACCCAGATACACAAGAGCGATGCAGAGTGGCGCCGCCTGTTGACGCCCGAGCAATACAACATCCTGCGCAAGCAAGGCACCGAACCCCCCAACAGCAGCCCCTTGAACAATGAAAAACGCCACGGCACCTTTGTCTGCGCCGGCTGCGAGCTGCCTTTGTTCACCTCCGAGATGAAATACGACAGCGGCACCGGCTGGCCGAGTTTTTTCACCACCCTGCCCGACAGCGTGGAAACCAAGCGGGATTTCAGGCTGATCCTTCCACGCACCGAATATCACTGTGCACGCTGCGGCGGCCACCAGGGCCATATCTTCAATGACGGTCCGCAGCCGACGGGCAAACGCTATTGCAATAACGGTCTGGCCCTGCAATTCATTCCGACGGCTTCCTGATGCGCGTCATCTCCGCCAATGTCAACGGCATACGCTCCGCCGAACGCAAGGGATTCTTCGAATGGTTGAAGGGCCAGCAGACGGATGTGGTCTGCCTGCAGGAAACCAAGTCGCAGGAAGACCAGCTCAGCCAGGCGCATCATTACCCGGCCGGTTATCACTGCCATTATTTTGATGCGCAGAAAAAAGGTTACAGCGGTGTCGCACTGTACTGTCTGCGCAAACCTGACCGGATCATTCGCGGCCTGGGGAAAGGTTTTGAAGATATGGATGCCGAGGGCCGCTTCATCCAGGCCGACTTCGGCAGACTGAGCGTCATTTCGCTGTATCTGCCGTCCGGCTCCAGCGGCGATGAGCGCCAGCAGGTGAAATTCGGTTTTATGGAGCGCTTCACCACAGTGCTTGAGCACATGCGCCGGCAGAGGCGCGAATATATCCTCTGCGGCGACTGGAATATCGTGCACAAGGAGATCGACATCAGGAACTGGAAGGGCAATCAGAAAAATTCCGGCTGCCTGCCCGAGGAACGCGCCTGGCTCGACCGGCTGTTCGGCCCGCTGGGCTTTGTCGATGCCTTTCGCGTGGTCAACCAGCAACCTGAACAATACACCTGGTGGTCAAACCGCGGCCAGGCGCGGGCCAAGAATGTGGGGTGGCGCATCGATTATCAGGTCGTCACGCCGGGGCTGAGGGACAAGGTGCTTGCCGCCCAGATTTACAGGGAGCAACGCTTTTCAGATCATGCCCCGCTGATCATGGAATACAGTTTATAGCGACATCGCTCATGACCGCAGAAGCTATTTGCGGCAGAAACGATAGATGGCGATTTCGCCCAGCAGGTTGGGAAAATACCGCGCCCCCAGGGTGGTGCGGTGGGTGGGGTCGACCACGGTACGTTGCAGAATCTTGATACCCTTCTCCAGACAGAGATTTTCAAAATCCTTGAGAGTGCAGAGATGGATATTGGGCGTGTTATACCACTCGTTGGGCAGGGTGCGCGACACCGGCATGGTCCCGCCGAAGATCAGCTGCAGGCGGATGGACAAATGGCCGAAATTGGGGAACGTGACGATGCCCTCGCGGCCGATCCGCATCATTTCTTCAATCAGGCGATCCGGATAATGCACTGCCTGCAGGGTCTGGGTCATCACGACATAATCGAACGACTCCTCATCGAAATCCGACAGGCCCACATCCAGATCGGTCTGGATGACATTGATGCCGGCCTCGAAGCACCGCTCGATATTGGCGCTGTCGATCTCCAGGCCGTAGCCGTTCACCTGCCGGCTTTCACGCAGGTGTTTGAGCAGGGTGCCGTCGCCACAGCCGAGGTCGAGTACTCTCGAGCCGGGCTGGATCCAGCTGCAGATGGTTTCAAGTTCCGGACGTAACGTCATCGTTAGATCACCTCGGCCGCCACCCGGCGCATGTAGCTGCCGAATACATTAATGTAATAGGGGATGGGCATCAGAAAGGCATCATGGCCCTGCACCGACTCGATTTCGGCATAGCTGACATCCTTATCACCATCGAGCAGGGCCTTGACGATCTCGCGTGAACGGGCCGGCGAAAAGCGCCAGTCAGTGGTGAACGAGGCCACGAAGAATTTCGCCTCCACTTCGGCGAGTGCGGCGGAAAGGTTGTCGCGATAGGCGCGCGCCGGATCAAAATAATCCAGCGCCTTGGTCATCAGCAGGTAGGTGTTGGCATCGAAGCGCTCGACAAATGACTGTCCCTGATAGCGCAGATAGCTCTCGATCTCGAATTCCACATCGAACCCAAAGTTCAGTTTGCCCTCCTTCAGCTCCCGGCCGAATTTGTCGCGCATCGCCGCGTCCGACAGATAGGTAATATGTCCGAGCATGCGCGCCAGCATCAGACCACGGCGCGGGATTACGTTGTGTTCGTAATAATGCCCTTCATGAAACTCCGGGTCGGTCATGATGGCCTGACGCGCCACTTCGTTAAAGGCGATGTTCTGGCTCGACAGCCTGGACGCAGCGGCGATCACCACCGCATGGCGCACCCGCTCGGGATAACTGATGGTCCACTGCAGGGCCTGCATGCCACCGAGGCTGCCGCCGACCACAGCCGCCCACGTCCGGATACCCAGCCGGTCCGCCAGGGACGCCTGACTGTCGACCCAGTCGCGCACCGTGACAATGGGGAAATCCGG
This sequence comes from Gammaproteobacteria bacterium RBG_16_57_12, assembly GCA_001801365.1. GTDB lineage: Bacteria > Pseudomonadota > Gammaproteobacteria > RBG-16-57-12 > RBG-16-57-12 > RBG-16-57-12. The sequence continues at coordinate 3,897 of MGXL01000006.1, forward strand.
GCCAAAGGGCTTGCCGGTATCCGGGTTCATGGAGATCGGGCCCGTGGAGCCCTTGCATCCGCCCAGGTTGTTGTTGCAGACCACAAAAAAGCGCCGGGTGTCGATCGGCTTGCCGGGACCGATACAGCTCTCCCACCAGCCCGGTTTCTTGTCTTCCGCCGAGTGATAACCGGCGACATGATGGTCGCCGCTCAGGGCGTGGCAAATCAGCACGGCGTTGGAACGCTCCTGATTCAGCTCACCATAGGTTTCGTACACCAGGTCGTAGCGCGGCAGCACGCGACCGCTCTCCAGCTGTAGCGGCGTGTCAAAATGTGCTGACTGGGGTGTCACCAGCCCGACTGAATCGTCGGGGATACGATCCGGCATACTCGCTTCCCATGGAAATGATCAAACTGGGAATAGCTTAAATCAGCCGTCGTCAGGATTCCACTGGCCTGATGGTTTAATCAACACATAGGCCCCGGCCCCATCAAGAGGCTGTTTGCTGTTTGATGTCTTCTGCCTCGGCAGGAGGCTGATCAAAGGAGAGCGGTTTGTGGATGGCATCGCAGACTTCATTGAGCTGCTTCAGTCGCGCCTCAAAATCAGCCAGGCTCTGGTTCAGCTCGTCAATTCTGCCTTCCACGGTCTCTTTGGAATCCCGGATGCGCTGCAGGTTATCGATGCGCCTTTGCAGCGCGGTCTTGCTGTCCTTGAGTTGCACGGCAATGGGCACCAGAGAGGATTTTGACCAGTTTTCCACTTCCTGAAACGCCTTGGCGAAGATGTCCCGGGCGTGGCTGACAATGGAGATAAAAAATTTCTTGATGACAAAACTCTGTTCGGAGACCGTCATCGCGGTACTGTCACGATATTCTTCCGCGCGCTTGGCCAGATTGTCCATGCGCATGTCATAGTGGTGCATGGAAAGTATCGACGGTTTTATGTCCACCAGCCCGAAATCTTCATGGAAGCGCTTGTAAATCGACTGCATCGACTCATTGGCCTTGCTGGCGGTATAGCTGACCTGAGTCATGTTATAGCGGATCTGCTCAAAAAACTGGGTCATGCCTTTTTTCATGCCGCCGGTGGTCCAGCTGCCTTCCATCTGCTTGCGGATGGCGGTAATGTGCTTGTCCAGCTCGGTGATGTTGAGAAATTCCTGCATCTCCTTAACATGCTTCATCAGCAAGGCCCGGCTGGTCTGGAAATTTTCCACCCGCGTTTCATAGATGATGGTTTCCTTGCGGGTCATCTGCAACAAATGGGCGATCATGGAATTGTTTTTTACATCCAGCGACTGCAGTTCATCGAGTTGCTGCCTGGTGCCATCGTAGTTGCGCTTGACCGAATCGCGCGACATCTTGATGGTGGCGCCGATACCGTTGATGACACGATCCCTGACAATGCGCTGTTTCTGCGGCAGGATCTCGTCGGACAACACCCGCTCCAGTTTCGGCAAACCACTGCGCTCGAGCAGAGCGGCCTCATGCTTGACCTTGCCCAGCAGTCCTTTGTGGGCGGAAATCGGGAATACCGTTGCGACATCGATGCCGAGGGTTTTGGCGGTACTGACACACTGGCCTTTAATCTTGCTCGCCACGGTCTCGGAGTTTTCCAGCTCGTCCCACATGGTGTCGATCTTGTTCAGCGCCACCAGCAGCCCCTTCTTGCCACCGCTGCTGAAAACCTTGACGTGCTCCTGCCACATATCCATATCGGTCTTGGTCACACCGGTATCGGCGCCCAGCACGAAGATGACCGCATGGGCATTGGGCAGCATGTCCACGGTCAGTTCCGGCTCGGTACCCAGGGCATTGAGTCCCGGGGTGTCCAGAATCACCAGGCCGCCCTTGAGCAGTGGATGCGGAAAACTGATCAGGGCATGACGCCACATGGGAACTTCCACGTACTCGGGCACCTGTTCCAGGTGCTGCGCCATGTCCTCGATAAACAGCCCAAGCCTTTTGGCTTCTTCCAGCGACACCCGCTTGACCTTCACCACTTCCTTGAAGGCTTCCACCATCTTATCCGGTGATTCCACTTGCAGCGGCAGTGTGGTCCAGTAATCCAGGTTACGTTTATGTTCGGCAATACTGGTGTCTTCCAGACGGGTCTCGATGGGTAACAACCGGATATAGGATTCTTTGGAGACATGGTCATAAAGCAGTTCGGTCGGACACATGGTGGTGCGACCGACATCGGAAGGCAGCAGACGGCGTTTATAGTCGGCAAAGAAGATGGCATTGATCAGTTCGGTCTTGCCACGGGAAAACTCCGCAACAAAGGCAATGACAATGCGGTCCGTCGACAGCGACTCGATGATATCCTCGATGCGCAGAATCAGCTCGTTGTCTTCATTGTCCTGACTTTCCAGAAAGTTCTGGTAGAGACCCAGATTCCTGGCTACATCGGCCTTCCATAGCGCATATTCATGTAATTGCTGCGAGAGTCGCTCTTCTTCCATAACCCGAAATTTCACTCAGTTTTTTATAGGAATAATTCTGTTTTATAGCTTGGCTCACGGATAGATACTATCGGCCCTGAATTACAGTACCTTAGCGCATTTTCTACAATAAATGTCAAAAGTCTATAACCGGCCACGGTTTTCTGCCATAAAACCCGGCATGACTCTGGGGGCATGAATGACGAACCGCTTGAGGCGGCCGGTCTCGCCGGCCGTCAATGCAATCTGATGCTGAGGCACCTTGAAAGTCCTGGCCAGCAACCGGATCAGGTGCTGATTGGCCTTGCCGTCCACCGGCGGGGCGGTAATCCGCACCTTCAGGTAACCGTCTTGGCCGGCGACGAATTCGTCCTTGCCGGCCCTGGGCTGCACCTTGAGTGCCAGATGCAGATCCTGACCCTGCCAATGAAACCAATCCGACACGGTATCAGGTGCGCATCAGCAGATAGGCCATATCGATCAGGGGAGCGGCCACCAGATAGGACAACAATTGCAGGGCGATCAATACGATGACAGGGGACAGGTCCAGACCGGAGATGGGCGGTAACAAACGCCGTGCCGGACGTAACAGGGGTTCGTTCAGGGCGTGCAGCAGCGAGGTCACCGGATTGTACACCCCGGGATTGACCCAACTGAGGATGGCCTGGATCAGGATGCCATAAAAAAACACATTGAGCAGCAGGCCCAGCAACTGCGCCACCGCCAGCACGAACAGGCCCAGAGGGGTGACGGCCATGCCCGTTACGACGCTTAACAACAGCAGCATCACCACTTGCAGGAGCACCATCAACAACACCGAGGCCAGATCCAGGCCGAACAGGCCGGGGATGATCCGGCGCAATGGCCGTAGTGGCGGGTTGGTCACCTTGACCAGAAATTGGGAGACGGGGTTGTAAAAATCCGCGCGCACCCACTGCAACAGAAACCGCAGCATTACCGCCAGGATATACATGCCGAACAGGGTCTGGATCAAAAACGCTCCAGCATTGCCAAAATAGGATCCGCCCATCAGTTCTTCCCTAGCAGTTCCGCCAGCTCGCGGGAACGCCGGCACGCGGCGGCCAGGGCATCATCCATCAGCCGTCTCAGCCCGCCCTGCTCGAGCACCTTGAGCGCCTGCTCGGTCGTGCCGCCCGGCGAGGTCACCCGCTGGCGCAACAGGGCCACGTCCTCGGATGACTCCAGCGCCATCTTGGCGGCGCCAAAGGTGGTCTGCAACGTTAATAGGCGCGCCATCTCCCTGGATAAACCCAGCTTTTCACCGGCCTGTTCCAGCGCCTCCATGATCAGAAAAATATAAGCCGGCCCGCTTCCGGACAGGGCCGTGACCGGGTCCATCAGGTCTTCATCATCCACCCACAGGGTCAGGCCCACGGTGCGCATGATGGATTCCGCCAAGTCGCGCTGATCATCGGTTACCAGGCTATTGGCATACAAAACCGAGGCGCCACTTTGTACCAGCGCCGGGGTGTTAGGCATGACGCGGACAATGGCCCGGTCGCCGCCCAGCCAACGCTGCAGCGCCGCTTCCCGGATGCCGGCCGCGATGGACATTACCAGCGGCCGGCGCTCCCTGAGTGTGGCGGCCAGTTCGGCGCTCACCTCATGCAGCGCCTGCGGCTTCACGGCCAGCACCACCACATCGGCCGGCCCGGCCGCCTGGTGATTATCACGGTGTACATTGACACCGAAGCTGGCCTGCAAGGCCTGGAGCTTGGCCTCGTCATGGTCCGAGACATGGATGCGCGTGCCCTGGCAACCGCCGGCGATCAACCCGCCGACCAGGCTGCGCGCCATGTTGCCGCCGCCAATAAACGCTATGGTACTGTCTTTCATCGTGATGCCCTGGATTTGGTCACCTGATTATATAGTGTCCGCTGCCAATCACCTACACCACCTGGCGTGTACCGAAGATGGCGCTGCCAATGCGCACCAGGGTGGCGCCCTCGGCGATGGCCGCCTCCATATCATCCGACATGCCCATGGACAGGGTATCGAGCGCCAGACCCCGGCGGTTTAATTGTTCGAGCGCCTCACGCAGTTGCTGAAACGGCTGACGCTGCCCAGAAAAATCATGGGTTGGCGGCGGAATGCTCATCAAGCCGCGCAGGCGTAGATTGGGCAACAGGCTGATCGCCGCCGCCAGGTCCGGCAACTGCGCCAGAGTCGTGCCGGACTTGCTGGCTTCACCGCCGAGATTGACCTGCACGCAGATATTGAGCGGCGGCAGGCCGCTGCGCGCCTCATTCAGGCGCTGGGCGATCTTGAGCCGGTCGACACTGTGCACCCAGTCAAAATTAATGGCGACCTGGCGGGTTTTATTAGACTGGAGGGGGCCGATGAAATGCCACTCCAGCGCCAGATCCTGTAACTCACTCATCTTGGCCAGCGCCTCCTGCAGATAGCTCTCGCCGAAACGTCGCTTGCCCGCCGCTGCCGCCGCCCGTATGGCAGCGCTGCCGAAG
>MGXL01000006.1:8932-9139 GCA_001801365.1 Gammaproteobacteria bacterium RBG_16_57_12
AGGTTTGTGGTTTTTAGGTGGCGGTGAAAATATGACACAACATTCCATCAATGATAATGTCACATCAAGGCATTTGTAATTAAATTTTATGACCGGTGTGCCGCTATAACTATTCTGAAATACCCGACCACATATATAACAAGTTACGGGGAGTTGTATGGATATCACAGAACTGCTTGCCTTTGGCGTCAAGAACAAGGCATCCGA
>MGXL01000006.1:9183-18902 GCA_001801365.1 Gammaproteobacteria bacterium RBG_16_57_12
CGTATCAATGTCCCGCCGCTCGAGCATAAAGAAGTACAGGCGCTGATTTACGACATCATGAATGACAAGCAGCGCAAGGATTATGAAGAATTTCTGGAAGTGGATTTTTCCTTCGAAATACCCGACATGGCCCGTTTCCGCGTCAACGCCTTCAACCAGCAGCGCGGCTCGGGCGCGGTATTCCGCACCATTCCGTCCAAGATCATTTCGCTGGCGGAACTGGGCGCGCCGGATATCTTCAAGACCATCGCCAAGGAACCCAGGGGGCTGGTCCTGGTGACCGGTCCGACCGGTTCGGGCAAGTCCACCACCCTGGCGGCCATGGTCAACGACAAAAATGAAAACGAGTACGGCCACATCCTGACCATTGAGGATCCGATCGAGTTCGTGCATGAGAGCAAAAAATGTCTGATCAACCAGCGCGAGGTGCATCGGCACACCCTCGGGTTCGCCGAGGCGCTGCGTTCCGCCTTGCGTGAAGACCCGGACGTGATCCTGGTGGGTGAAATGCGCGACCCGGAAACCATCGGCCTGGCACTGACCGCCGCAGAAACCGGCCATCTGGTGTTCGGCACTCTGCACACCAGTTCCGCCGCCAAAACCATCGACCGTATCATCGACGTATTCCCGGCCGCCGAAAAGGAAATGGTGCGTTCCATGCTGTCCGAATCGCTCAAGGCGGTTATTTCCCAGACCCTGCTCAAGAAGATCGGCGGTGGTCGTATCGCTGCCCATGAGATCATGATCGGCACACCGGCGATACGCAACCTGATCCGCGAGGCCAAGGTGCCGCAGATGTATTCCATCATCCAGACCAGTCAGGCCATCGGCATGCAGACCCTGGATCAGAATTTATTATCCCTGGTGCAAAGAAGCCTGGTCAGCGTGCACGACGCGCGCGCCAAGGCCGCCAATCGGGATTCCTTCAACAAATAAACCATGTCAGATACCCTTCCCGACATCCATCAGTTGTTGAAGGATATGGAGGCTAGGGACGCCTCCGATCTGTTCATCACCGCCGGACTGCCGCCGAGCTATAAAATCCATGGCCGGGTCACGCCCACCAAGAAGGCTGTACTGACGCCGGAGCACTCGCAACAGATCGCCTTGCGCATCATGACCGACACACAACGCGAGGAGTTTACCCGTCACCAGGAATGCAATTTCGCCATCAGCATCGAAAATGTCGGACGTTTCCGCGTCAATGTGTTCCGGCAAAAACAGAATACCGGTCTGGTGATGCGCAAGATCAAGACGCAGATCCCTTCCCTGGAAGAACTCGGCCTGCCGCCGGGCATCAAGGAGCTGAGCCTGGCCAAGCGCGGCCTGGTGATTGTGGTGGGCGCCACCGGCTCGGGCAAATCGACCACGCTCGCCGCGATGATCGAGCACCGGAATCAACATGATGCCGGCCATATCATCTGTATCGAGGATCCCATCGAGTTCATTCATGAACACAAGAGCAGCATCATCACGCAGCGGGAAGTTGGCATCGATACCGATTCGTTCGAGGATGCCCTGAAAAACACCTTGCGCCAGGCACCCGATGTGATCCTGATCGGAGAAATCCGCAGTCGCGAAACCATGCAGTACGCGATCAACTTTGCAGAGACCGGTCACCTGTGCCTGGCTACCCTGCATGCCAATAATGCCGATCAGACCCTGGATCGCATCATCAATTTTTTCCCGGAGGACAGTCGCAGTCAACTGTTGCTGGATTTATCCCTGAATCTCAAGGCGATCATCGGCCAGCAATTGATATCGACGTCGGACCGCAAGGACCGCAAACTGGCGGTGGAGATACTGCTCAACACCCCGCTCTCGTCCAAGATGATCCGCGAAGGCGCGATCCACAAATTAAAAGAGCTGATGCAGAAGTCCGCCCATCTGGGCATGCAAACCTTCGATCAGTCCCTGTATCAGCTGTATCTCAGGAACGCCATCAGTTATGAAGATGCCATTCATCATTCGGATCATCCCAATGAATTGCGGCTGCTGATCAAACTGGGTAAGGAAAAGAGTCAGGAGACCGCCCCGAAACGCAACGAGATCACGCTCATCGATCCGGAGGCGTAAAATTAAACGGCGTCGGGAAAGACACTTTCGGCACTAAATACCGGGCCATCGACACACACGCGGCGCATACTGACACCGCCCGCCTCCTGCACCCGCACCACACAGCCGGCACACCCGCCCACGGCGCAGGCCATGAATTCTTCCAGCGAGACCTGGCAAGGCAATTGATACTCCCGGGCAAGCCTGGCCACGGCCTCCAGCATGGGATGGGGGCCGCAGGAGAAGATATCCACTTCACGGCGCTGCTCATCGTTCAGGGCATTCAACCAGGCCCGGGCCAGATCGGTGACATAGCCCTCAAAGCACCCGGCATAGCCTTGCAGGCTGGCCAGCCGGCTGGGGATGCCCCAGTCCTCCATCAAGGGCATGGCCGCGATCACGCCGTCGGGCATGCCGGGCACCATGAACCGTGATGGGCGCGCCTGAAAAGGAAACGGCACCTCCGACCCCATGATGACGAAGGGCTGGTAAGAACCCTGGCCGCGCAGGGTGTCGGCGAGGAAGACCATGGGCGGAATTCCCACGCCACCTCCGATCAACAGGGTACGCGGTCGCTGCGGGCTGGGCGAAAAACCCTTGCCGATCGGCCCCATGATGCTGAGGGTTTCGCCCGGCTGACGCTGCGACAACAGCCGGGTGCCCTTGCCAAACAGCTTATACAGGAAATCCACTCGGCCGGTGTTGCGTTCCACCCGCATAATGGAGAGGGGCCGGCGCATCGCGAGTTCCCGGTCACAGCGGATGTGGGCAAAACTGCCGGGCTGGGCGAAGGCGGCAATCTGCGGGGCCCGCACCGACATGATATATTGCTCGCCGTCGTGGGCCTGATGGGAGAGGATCTGCGCCTCTTCCACAAAGATGGTTTCGCGGTGGGGCTTGGGCACAGCGGCTGTCATGTCTCTTCGGGTTCCAGCTCGAACACCAGGTCACCGCCCAGCAGGGTATGGGTCACGCGGCCGCGCAAGTCCCAGCCGAGAAAGGGCGAATTTTTTCCGGCACTGAGCAGATCGTGCTCGCGCATCGACCAGTAACGGTTCGGATCAAAGATGCACAGATCCGCCACACCCCCCGGCGTCAGCGTGCCCGCTGCAAGGCCGAGGATCTCCGCCGGATTACAGGTCAGGCTGGCCAGGGTCTCCTGCAGCGACAGGAGATTCTGTTCGACCAGACGCAAGGCCAGCGGTAATAAGGTCTCCAGCGCGGAAATACCGGGCTCGGTCTCGGCAAACGGCGCCAGCTTGGCATCCAGATCATGGGGCTGGTGGTCGGAACAGATAGCAGTGATGATGCCGCGCTGCAGGCCGCCGATCAACGCCTGTCGATCGCGCTCGGTGCGCAAAGGCGGCAGCACATGACACTGGCTGTTGAAGTCACCCACATCGATATGAGTCAGATGCAGATGATGGGCGGTGACATCCACCGTGATATCCAGGCCGTCGTATTGGGCGCGGGAGATCATCTGCACCGCCTGGGCCGTGGACAATTGACAAAAGTGAGCGCGCACCCCGGTCTGTTCGATCAGCTGCAAATCCCGGGCGACCGCCATAGTCTCGGCGCTGGCCGGGATGCCGGTCAGACCCAGGCGGGTGCTGAGCTCCCCTTCGTGGACGCAGCCGTTTTTGCCCAGCCAGGCATCCTGCGCATGCAGAAAGACGGTCATATCCAGGGTGGCGGCATATTCCATGGCCCGGCGCATCACCATGGCATTCTCCACGGCGCGCAGGGCATTGCTCAATCCGACACAGCCGGCCTCCTTGAGGCTTTTCATTTCACTGAGCTGCACGCCCTTCAGGCCGCGGGTCAGGGCGCCCAGCGGCATCACCCGCGCCTTGCGGACCTGGGCGGCGCGGCGCTTGATCAGTTCCGCCACCGCGGGGGTGTCGATCACCGGATCGGTATCGGGCGGACAACACAGGGTGGTGATGCCGCCGGCGGCGGCGGCGCGTGTTTCACTGGCGATGGTGGCCTTGTGTTCCTGGCCCGGTTCACGCAGGCGGGCGCGTAAATCCACCAGACCGGGGCAGACGATCAGGCCATGGGCATCGATCACCCGGTCGGGGATAAAACCGTCGGGTGATGTCCCGATGCCGACCACCTTGCCCGCGGCGATATAGAGATCCTGGACGGCATCGATGCCCTGGTCCGGAATGATCAGCCGTCCGCCACGTATCGCGATGCGCATCATGCCTCCCCCCCTTGCTGACGGCCGAGCACCATGGCCATGACCGCCATGCGCACGGCAATGCCGTTGGTCACCTGATCGAGGATGACGGCGTTGGGGCCGTCGGCGACCGCCGAGGCGATTTCCACGCCGCGGTTGATGGGGCCGGGGTGCATGACAATCGCATCGCGGCGCGCATGGGCCAGGGTCTCGGCGGTCAATCCGAACAGGCGGAAATATTCCTCCTCGCTGGGGATGAAGGCGCCGTGCATGCGCTCGCGCTGCAGGCGCAGCATGATGACGACATCCGCGTCGCGCAGCCCGGAGCGCAGGTCGTGAAATATGTGTACGCCGAGCTTACTCACCTCCGGCGGGATTAAAGTCTTGGGGCCCACCACGCGCAGCTCGGAAACCCCCAGGGTGGTCAGGGCGTGGATCTGCGAACGCGCTACCCGCGAGTGCATGATATCGCCGACTATGGCCACGCACAGCGGCGCAAACTCGCCCTTGTGCTTGCGGATGGTGAACATGTCCAGCATGGCCTGGGTCGGGTGGGCATGACAGCCGTCGCCGGCGTTGATCACGCTGATGTGCGGCGCCACATGGCGGGCGATGAAATGGGCTGCGCCACTTTCGGCATGCCGCACCACAAACATGTCGCAACCCATCGCCTCCAGGTTATGCAGCATGTCCAGCAGGCTCTCCCCCTTGCTGGTCGCGGAGGTGCTGATATTCATGTTGAGCACATCCGCCGACAGCCGCTTGGCGGCCAGTTCAAAGGTGGTGCGGGTGCGGGTGCTCGGTTCGAAGAACAGATTGACGATGGTCTTGCCGCGCAGCAAGGGCACCTTCTTCACCGCCTGCTCACCCACCGCAATAAACGATTGCGCCATCTCCAGGATGTCCACCAGCATCTGGCGCTTGAGACCTTCGGTGCTCAGGAAGTGGCGCAGCCTGCCTTGGGCATCGAGCTGGATGTTCTGTCTTTTCATAGACCTTCCACGATCGTCAGACGCAACGGTTCGGGCCCGTAAAGTTTCACATGTTCGCGGGCGCTGGTCGCGATATGTACCCCGACCACATCCGCCTGGATGGGTAATTCACGGCCGGTACGCTCGGCCAGCACCACCAGCGTCACCGAGGCCGGCCGCCCGTAATCGAAGATTTCATTCATGGCGGCACGGATGGTGCGGCCCGTGTACAGCACGTCGTCAACCAGCACGATGTGGCGATCATCCACGCTGACCGGCAGCCTGGACGGTTTCACCTGGGGATTGATGCCGATACGGGAAAAATCATCGCGATAAAAAGAAATGTCGAGACTGCCGAGCGGGCGCTTGAGGCCGAGCAGACCGTGCAGCCGCTCGGCGACCCAGACGCCGCCGGTGTAAATGCCGACCAGGGTGGGGTCGGTGATCCCCCGGGAGGCCAGATGGGCCCTCAGACTTTCACCCATGTCGGCGATGATACGTTCTACATCGTAGGTTGTGGTCATGCGGTTCCGCGCGTCTGCTGGTCGAACCAGGTTTGCAGGATCAATTGTGCCGCCAGTCGGTCGATCAAGCCCTTTTCCTTGAATTTTTTGCCTGCCCCCTCTTTCAGCAGCCGTTCCGCCTCCAGGGAGCTCAGGCGTTCATCGACATAGTGCACCGGCAGATTGTACCGCCCCTGCAGGCGGTTACCAAAGCGTTTTACGGCGAGTGTCATTTCGTTTTCGGTACCATCCAGCGCATAGGGCATGCCGACCACCAGGGCGTTCGGGCGCCATTCCTCGATCAGCCGGGTCACGGCCTCCCAGTCCGGCTGACCCTCCCGGGCCGCCAGGGTGGTCAGCGCCATCGCGGTACGGGTTATCTCCTGACCAACCGCCACACCGATACGCCGCTTGCCGAAGTCAAAGGCAAGCAGCGAGCGGTGCCCATGGCTCACGCGTGACCCACGTCAGGCGACAGATTGCTCATGTTGATGCCCAGCAAGGCCGCCGCCGCTTCCCAGCGTAATTCGATGGCGGTCTCGAACATGATCTCCGGATCGGCCGGGACGCTCAGCCAGGAATTGCTGGATAATTCCTGCTCCAGTTGCCCGGCACCCCAGCCGGCATAACCCAGTGCGATCAGAGAACGCTCCGGCCCCTGGTGCTTGGCGATCGCCGCCACAATATCGCGGGAGGTGGTCAGACCCAGCCGCTCGGTGATGGGCATGGTCGCATCCCAGCTACCGGCCGGCTCGTGCAGCACAAAGCCGCGGTCGGACTGCACCGGGCCGCCGTAAAAAACCACGGTGTGGTCGATCACGTCGTCATCGCCTTCCAGTTCCATATGTTCAATCACCTCGCGGAAGGTAACCTCCAGGGGGCGATTTATGATGATGCCCAAGGCGCCCTCGCTGGTATGCTCGCAGATATAACCAACGCTGTGAAAAAAATTGGGATCATCCAGACCCGGCATGGCGATGATGAAATGATTGGTCAGATTGGCGGTTGTAGTCATGGGAAACCGTTAAGAATACCTGTCCAGGACAGTGTTACAAGGTTAGCAGATCGGGCCCAGGAAAAACATCACCCGGGGATTAGCGTGTGGTCAGCGTACCACCGCTCTGGAATTGCCAGGTGCGCAGGATATGCAGGATGTCGGTATCCTTGCGGATTTCCTCGGGGAAGGGGCCGAATGGCGCCGCTAGGTACACAATGCGTTTGGCCGCGTCGTCGAGCACCTTGAACCCTGAGGAGCGTTTTACCGTGATGTTGTTGATCGAACCGTCGGGATTGAGCGCCACGTCCAGCAACAGGCTGCCGGATAATCCGCGCCGTTTGGCTTCCTCGGGATAATTGATGGTGCCGACCCGCTCCACCTTGACGCGCCAGCTTTCCATGTAGCTGGCCGGAGCATATTCCTTGGTGCTCGCCGTGATGTATTTATTGCGCGGCAGTTTGTCGTAGGCCCGCGCCGACTGACTGATCTCGGCATTGAGGTTGGCGATCTCCTTGCTGCGCTGGATCAGTTGCGCGGCCGACAGTTCCAGCACCCTGGTCTGGGAATCCGGCGCCTCCTGGGCGCTCCTGATCTTTTCCTTTTCCTCTTCCGCCGTCAGAAACTCTTCCTTGATGGGCTCCACCACCGTCTGGGGCGGCGAGAGATCCAGGGACTGCTGCACGATATCATCGCTGGTAGTCGGCAACAGGGAATTGGGCGGCGCCTCTGGCCGCACCCGCTCCTGGGTATTGCCCTCTCCCTCATGGCTGACCTGCGCCAGATAATCCGCCTTGTCCACCTGTTTCTCTTCGGTGGTCTGCACCAGGATGACCTCCAGCGCCGGGGGCACCTTGCTTTCCTGCTGCTTCTCATAGGCGAAGTTCAGCCCGAGGATGATGACCAGGTGAACCAGAATGGCGAATACGAGGGTGAATCCCAGACGATCATTGACGGTGACAGGCGATACCTGCGGAACAGCGTCGGTCATGAGCGAGTAGTAATCCGGCTAATCATTGCGGCGGCGATCATGCCGCTTAACATACCAAAAATCAACGCGGCACACATCAGGATCGGCAAAAGATTTAACAGGGCGGCATGCGGAATGAACACGGCATAGGCCACGGCAAACTGTCCCGCCATGTGCGCCATGGCCGCCAGCACGCTATAGCCCAGGGGTCCGGCCCCCCAGCGCGGCAGCCAGCGGCTCAGGGCGCTCGCCAGCGCCAGGATCAGCACGCTGGCCAGCGCCCCGCTCAGGCTGAGCAGGAAGGTGGGCGACAAAAACGTGCCGGCCAGCAGACTCCCCACCAACACCCGCAGCAAGGACACCCAGGCGGCGGCGCGCCAGCCATAGCTCACCAGCACCACAATCACGATGACATTCGCCAGCCCCGGCTTGAAACCCGGCAACGGGCTGGGCAGCGCGCTTTCCAGGATATGGATGGTGATGGCCAGTGCCGTCAGCCAGGCGATGCGGTAATCCTCCGCCGTGGTTTGCACGACACGGTTCATGAGCTGCCGCCTTTCAGAACAGCTTCTCAGAAATTGATGGCATCGAAGCGGTACTCCCCGCCCAATATCGCGACACTGACACGATTGGGCAGGCAGGCCACCACCTCGCCGCCGCGCGACGCCCAGCCATCATGGACGCACACCTTGTTGGCGCAGGGCGAATCGGCAAAGCGGATTCTGCCGTTGTCGATCTCCAGGGTGCTGGTGCCGAGCGGCCCGTCCACCCTGATTTCACGATGTCCGCTCAGGCTGACCAGGGCCAGTTGTTTATCGCCCGCCAGAATCCGGACCTCCTCTCCGCGCCGCGAGTCTCCCCACAGCGTGGCGAACAGCGCCGCCACCAGCGACAGCGCCATGATCATTACCAGGATATCGCCACGCTTATAATTCATCACTGAGTTCTATCCTGGGTAATGGATCGACTTCAAAATGGATGCGCCTGGCCATGGCCGGATTCATATGCACGGTTCCCGCCTGGTCCACCAGCATGACATATTTGATGCCCATGGCCCTGGCCGTGGCATACCACTGCTGCGGCCCGGCCACCAGCAGGGCGGTAGCGGCGGCATCGGCCGTGGCGGCGCTGTTATGAATCACGGTCGCAGAAACAGCGCCCCGGGCTGGATAACCGCTGCGCGGATCGAGCACATGATGATAGCGCTGACCCTCAAATTCGTAATATCGCTCATAATCACCGGAGGTTAAAATACACTCCCCGCTGCTGGCATTGAGGGACGCGAGAATATCGCTGCCGCGTGGATGGCGCACCCCGATGCGCCAGGGGCGATCGCCGCGTGCGCCGACCACCTTCAAATCACCCCCGGCCACCACGATGGCATTGCGGATGCCGAGCGCGCGCAGGCGATCGACGGCCTTATCCACCCCGTAGCCCTTGGCCACCGCGCCGAAGTCCAGCCAGATATTGGGATTGCTGCTGCGCACCACATTATCGTGCAGCTCGACATCCCCCAGCGTGGGGCGGCGCGCCAGCAATGCCTGCACTGCCGCGTCCGCGGGCGGGGGCCCGGCCGGCGGCACATCCGCCTCGAATCCCCACAGTTGCAGCAGACGGCCGATGGCCGGGTCGAACAACCCGCCGCTGGCCTGATACAGGGCCAGCGACTGCTGCATCAGGGGCAACAGCTCCGGCGGGACCACCGCTTCCTGCCGGGCAAGCAATTGTTCATTCAGGCTGACTAAAGGCCCGGGATGCCAGGCGTGCCAGTCGCGATGCATCACATCAAAGTCATGGGCCAGCTCATCCACCGCGTGCCGGGCCACGGCTTCGTCCTCGCCCCAGATGCTGATATTCACCAGCGTGCCGAAGGTGAATAACTGCTCCTGATAAAGCGGTTCCTTGGCGCAACCGTTCAGCAACAGCGCTATGAATACACCAGACAGCCACTTCAGCACGCCCGGACCACCTTCTTATATATGCAATCCATCAGGCTGGCGCTGATATTCAATGAATATTGCCTATCCAGTTCACGGATACATGT
>MGXL01000006.1:18960-19337 GCA_001801365.1 Gammaproteobacteria bacterium RBG_16_57_12
AGCAGGCCCTTATCCTTCAGCGCCGGGCCGACCTGGGCGCAGATCCAGCGGTCACGCTCACTGAGCGGCACGCCCACGCCACGGCCGCCCGCCGCCAGATTGGCGCGCGTCTCGCCCGGCGCGGGGATGCGCGCCAGCGCATAGGGGACCGGCTCGCCGTCGATCAGCAAGATGCGCTTGTCGCCTTCGACCACCTGCGGAATGTAACGTTGCGCCATGACGTAGTGACTGCCGTAACCGGTCAGCAGTTCCAGGGTGACGGAAATATTGGGATCGCCGGGGGTGAGCCGGAAGATCGACGCGCCGCCCATGCCTTCGAGGGGCTTGAGGATGATGTCGCCATGCGCGGCGAGAAACTCGCGCAGCCGGCCGATACG
>MGXL01000006.1:19477-19903 GCA_001801365.1 Gammaproteobacteria bacterium RBG_16_57_12
TGTATTCCATGTCGAAGGGCGGATCCTTGCGCATCAGGATCCCATCCAGTTCGCCCAGCGCCGCGCGGGATTCCAGCGAGAATTCAAACCAGCCCGCCGGATCGTCGCGCACCATCAACGAGCGCATCGTGGCAAAGGCGCGGCCGTTCTCCAGGAACAGATCACCCTGCTCCATATAATAGAGCTGCCAGCCGCGGCGCTGCGCCTCCAGCAGCATGGCGAAGGTGCTGTCCTTGTATATCGTGATGCTGCCGATGGGGTCCATCACCACGCCGAGCTTGATGGTCATGTCGATTGTCCCAGTTCCTTGGCCGCCGCCAGCAGGGCCAGCCGCGCGATCACCCCGTAGGCGTAGAAGCGATTCACCTCGGCGTCCGGATCGCGCCGGCTGTCGGGCGTGTTGCAGGGCTCGGCGAAGGCCAGCGG
>MGXL01000006.1:19910-26052 GCA_001801365.1 Gammaproteobacteria bacterium RBG_16_57_12
TGCATGCCGGGCGCATTGAGGTTTTCATTGGGGCCGCGCTCCTTGTGTACCCGGTAGAACCCGCCGACCACGAAGCGATCGATCATATACACCACCGGCTCGGCCACGGCCTCGCCCCAGGTCTCGAAGGTGTACACCCCCTCCTGCATAATCACGCGGGTGATCTCCTGCCCGCCCTTGCTGGCCGACATGCGGGTGCGCTGCTTGCGGTTCAGCGCCACGATCTCGTCGGCATTGTGCACCGTCATCACGCCCATGCCATAGGTGCCGGCATCCGCCTTGACGATGACGAAGGGTTTCTTGTCCAGACCGTATTCATCGTACTTGAGCTGGATGGCCGTGAGCAGGGCGTTGACGTTGTTCACCAGACATTCCTCGCCCTCGCGCTTCATGAAATTGATCTCGCCGCAATTGCGGAACAGCGGATCGATCAGCCAGGAGTCGATGCCCAGCAGGGCGCCGAACTCCGCCGCCACCGAGCGGTAATGCACAAAGTGCCCGGACTTGAGACGGTCGGACCAGCCCAGGGACAGCGGCGGGATCACCGGCTGGTCGAGACCCTTGAGGATCTCGGGCTTGCCCGAAGACAGATCATTGTTCAGCAGGATGGCGCAGGGATCGAAATCCGCCACGCCCAGGCGGTTGCCGCTACGCACCAGAGGCTCGAGCAGCACCCGGCGCCCCGAGGGCAGCTCGATGGGCAGTGGTTCGGTGATCTCCGGCAGCAGCGAACCGATGCGCACCCGGAAGCCCGCCGGGGGGATGATCTCCACCAGCGTGGCCAGGCTCTCCAGATAAAACAGATTGCGGGTATGAGTCTCGGGGATCAGCAATATCCCCACCGAGGTGCAACAGGTCCGCTCGATGGCATATTGCATCGCCTGCACACACAGCGGCAGAAAGGCCGGATTCAGATTATTGAACCCGGCGGGAAACAGATTGGTATCCACGGGGGCCAGCTTGAAGCCGGCATTGCGCAAGTCCACCGAGGTATAAAAGGGCGGCGGGTTCTGCAACCACTGGGCGCGGAACCAGGCCTCGATCCGCGCCTGCTGATCCAGCAGATGCCGCTCGAGCTGCAACACCGGCCCGGTCAGGGCCGTGGTGAGATGGGGAACCATGGGTAAGGCTACGCTGTTCATGCAGGACTTCCTGGGGGTGGGGGTGGCAAGGGCCTGTTTTCAGGCGCGATGGCAATTTATTTTAAATCAGGCACTTGAAATGAGCCAGCCTATTTGCTGCCCGGGGCGCGGCAGATCAAGGGTTACAAGCCCTTGCCAACATCAGCATAAACAAGTTTTTCAGCGGTCATCGACCGTACAGATCGCTTTCATCGCTCGGCCAACAGCACAGGCGCTAGCGGCCGATGGATGGACATTTTTCGGACAGCAGACTTGGGCTGGCCATAATATCTGGATGAAAAACAAAGATATTTATCAAACAACACCGGACATTTTTGCGGACATAATAACGCCAATGGACCTTCCTGAAATAATCTGCCGGAACGAATGAGGTGACCTGCCAATAGCGGAGACAAAAAAAGCAGGGCACGATCCCTTCTGGATACAGGATGACTTTGCCAGAATGGTCAAAACAGATTTTGTCCGCAACCATGATAACCACGCAAGTAGAGGCAAATTTCGTGTCATGACAAACAATCTGCATAAAAACCACCTTAGCTCTACACATGTATCACATGAAACATATGCATGGGAGCAAGCGGGTATCGTGACTACTATCCTGCCACTGCGCCGGCTCCCTATAAAAAAACGATTGCGCACTCCTTCAAGAACCCGTATTTTTAAGGACATTCCCCCACGGATCAACACACCCGAGAGGATCATGGACCGCACGGAACGCTTTCACCATATCAACCGGTTGCTGCGCCAGCACCGCGCCGTCCCCATGAAGCGGCTGATGCAAGAACTTGGCGTCTCGCGCGCCACGGTCACCCGCGACCTCGAATACCTGCGCGACCGGTTCAATGCCCCGATCATTTTCGACCAGACACTCAACGGCTACCGCTACGATGAAGCCCCCGGTGCGGCACCCTTTGAACTGCCAGGGTTGTGGTTCAACCCCACGGAAATCCACGCCCTGCTTACCTGCCACCAGCTCCTGGCCAGCCTGCAACCCGGCCTGCTCGAACCGCATATCCGCCCCTTGCAGCAGCGCCTGCGCAAGATCCTCGACGAATCCGACCACAGCTGGGAAGAAGTCGCCCGCCGCGTGCGCATCCTGCCCCACGCCACCCGGCGCGTGCCACCCGAGCACTTCAGCGCCGTCGCCAGCGCCTTGCTCACCCGCAAGCGCCTGCGACTGCAATACCACGGCCGTGCCCGCGGCGAAGCCACCGAACGCGAAGTATCACCCCAGCGCCTCGTCCACTACCGCGACAACTGGTATCTCGATGCCTGGTGCCACCTGCGCGGCAGCCTGCGCACCTTCTCCCTCGACAGCATTCAGCACGCCGAGCGCCTGGACCAGCCCACCCATGACATTCCCGAAGACGAGCTCGACCAATATTTCAGCAGCGCCTACGGCATCTTCTCTGGACACGCCGATCACATGGCCATCCTCCGCTTCACGCCCGAGCGCGCCCGCTGGGTCGCCCATGAGCACTGGCATCCCGGCCAGCAGGGCGAATGGCTGTCCGACGGCCGCTACGAACTGCGCATCCCCTACGGCGATCCCAGGGAACTCATCATGGACATATTGAAATTCGGGCCGGATGTGGAAATCGTCTGCCCGGAAGAACTGCGGCGGGCGGTCAAAAAGCGGATGGCACAGACCCTGCGGCACTACGAGGAGTAATAAGTAATGAATCGACCGCACCCTGGAAGGGCACGCCCTCTGGCACAGTTAAGCACCCCGTATATTCGGGGGTTGCTCAATCAATCGGTTGGCGGCTTGACCTATGTAGCAAGACAGGCTACGTTTGTAGCAGTAATGGCTACACATGGAGATCGACCATGTCATCCGCACTGGCTGAACTGTTATTCAAGGATTACCGGCGCCGGGTATTGGGCTTGTTATTGCTGCACCCGGAGAAGAAATTCCATGTCCGTGAGATTGCCCGATTAACCGGGACCGTCGCCGGAACATTGCATAAAGAGCTGACGCGGCTGGCTGAAGCCGGCCTGTTGGCCAGAGAAACCGTAGGCAACCAGATCCGGTATGGCGCGAACCGCGAGTGCCCGATTTATGAAGAACTGGCCGGCATACTGCGCAAAACCTCTGGCCTTGTGGATGTGCTCGCCGACGCCCTGGCACCGCTGGCGGAAAAAATCGAAAGCGCATTTGTCTTTGGCTCGATGGCCCGAGGCACCGAAACGGCAGGGAGCGACGTGGATATTATGGTCATAGGAGATGTCAGGTTCTCAGAAGTGGTAAAGGCGCTCCATGGCGCGCAAGGAATCTTGCGCCGTGAGATAAACCCGAAAGTGTATGGCAAGGCAGAATGGCGGCGTATGAATGAAAAGAAGGATGCCTTCGTCAAAGAAGTGACCGCAAAACCGAAGCTCTACATCATAGGATCAGCCCATGAGCCTGGATAATCTGGTAGGCATAACTCTGGAGAAGCTGACACCGGACAGCTCCGCCATTTCACGGCTGCTCAACGCTGCAAAACGTAACATTGCCGACGCGCAAATAACAGATGTAAGCGCAGAGAATCGATTCGATGCCGCTTACAAAGCGATCATGCAACTGGCCAATGCAGCCCTGCAGGTCAGAGGTTACCGGACACTTACCAGTTCGTGCTGGAGCACGGCGGGCGCAGTGGCACCTCGCCCGCGACAAATCCGGCCATTGCTCACCTCCGGCCGCTATGCCGGCGCGCAGGCTGCGGAAGACGACGGCGAAGCCTTCGTCGACAAGATGCACCAGTGGCGCGAGCAGCAGATCGTTACGGTGCGGCTGGATGCAGCGATTGAGGCCAACCTGAGGGAGCTTGGGCATGGTGGGTAAGAAAAACAGGGCTGTTGCACTGCGTGAAGAGCGTTTGCGGGGGCTGATCTACTCCGTGCGCGGAGTAGAGGTAATGCTCGACAGCGATCTGGCACCGCTCTACGGGGTCGAAACCAGGGTGTTCAATCAAGCGGTGAAACGTAACATTGAACGGTTTCCCGATTCGTTCCGCTTTCAGATCATCCAGGGTGAGTACGACTCTTTAAGATCACAATTTGTGACCTTAGAAACCGGCCGAGGGAAACACCGCAAATACCTCCCCTACGCCTTCACCGAACAGGGCGTGGCCATGCTCTCGGCCGTGCTGCGTAGCGACACCGCCATCCAGACCAGCATCCACATCATCAACGCCTTCGTCGCCATGCGCCGGTTTCTGGCGGCCAGCGGCGGCCTGCTGCAACGCATGGACTCGCTGGAGCAGCGGCAACTCACCCACCAGATCAAGACCGATGCACGCTTCGACCAGGTCTTCGATGCCCTGGAACAGAAAAGCCTGAGCCCGACCCAGGGCATCTTTTTCGATGGCCAGATCTTCGATGCCTATGTCTTCATCAACGACCTGCTGCGGCAGGCGAAGCAATCCATCGTCCTGATCGACAACTATGTGGATGACAGCGTGCTGACACAGCTCGCCAAACGCAGAAAGGGCGTCAGCGCTAGCATTCTCACCAAAACAATCAGTAAAACACTGGCGCAGGATCTCAAGAAACACAACGCCCAGTACCCGCCCATTCAGGTGCGGGAGTTTGCCGACAGCCATGACCGCTTTCTGATCCTGGACGGCGAAACCGTCTATCACCTCGGTGCATCACTGAAAGATTTGGGCAAGAAGTGGTTCGCCTTCTCCCACATGAACAAGGCTGGACTGGTGGTGATGCAGCGCATCGCCCAGGCATTGCCGACGGGAGAGAACAATGAATAACGACACGGTGATTGTATTGGATGCCATGCGAAAACAACGCAACGTCGCCGATTATTCCGGTGATACTATTCCAGAGAGCGCCGTCACAGAGTGTGTAGCCCAGGCGGAAAAGCTGCTGCGTGACGTAACCAACTGGATTCAAGCCAATAAACCAGAGTTGATGGAGACATGAGCAAAAAAGAGTGGGCAGTATCATCGTGTGAGACACCGGATTTCACATAATGATGCCAGACCTCCATCAAGTAAGGGTTGGGAGCCACGTTTTCCCTACGGCGATCCCCGGGAACTCGTCATGGATATTTTGAAATTCGGGCCGAATGTGGAAGTCGTTGGCCCCGAAGAACTGCGGCGGGAAGTGAGGGGGTGGTTGATGCGGGCAATAGGAATTTATCAGAAGAAATAACCGCGCTGTATCACCGCATGAGGCACCCCCTGTGTTACAAAGGCAGAACGATTGGGGCGGCGAGTGCAGCCTGACCTTCCACCAACTGGAACTACAGCGAGATACAAAGGGAAAATTTCGATGAGCGAGCTTGATTTTGGCAGCAGGCTATATGGAGAAATCCGCCAGCTGATTGAAACCTCGAAACAGCGTGCTTCGGTGGCGATTAACCGAGAGCTGAGTATGTTGACTGGACCATAGGCAGAAGGCTTGATCACGAAATTTTGCAAGGCGAGCGGGCAGATTATGGAAAACAAGTGATTGCTTCACTTTCAAGACAATTGACTGATGAATATGGAAGGGGGTGGAGCAAGCGACAGCTCCATTATTGTCTGCGATTTGCCCAATGTTTTACGGACGAGACGATTGTGCACGCAGTGAGTGCACAATTGAGCTGGACTCATCTGCGCCAGCTTATTGGGCTGGAAGACGAGTTAAAGCGGGATTTCTATCTGGAGATGTGCCGCCTGGAACGCTGGTCATCGCGCCAGCTCCAGGAACGCATTGATTCCCAGCTATTCGAGCGCACGGCCATCTCCAGAAAACCGGAACAAACCGCCCGCCACGATATCGAACAACTGCGCCAGGAGCAGCAGATTTCACCCTCCCTGTTGTTAAAAGACCCGTATGTGCTCGATTTCCTTGGCCTGAACGACCGCTATCTGGAGCGAGACCTGGAAGACGCCATCCTCCGCGAGCTGGAATTCTTCCTGCTGGAACTGGGGGCAGGCTTCACCTTTATCGCCCGCCAAAAACGCCTGCAAATCGACAATGATGATTACTACATCCATCTGCTGCTCTATAACCAC
>MGXL01000006.1:26068-26483 GCA_001801365.1 Gammaproteobacteria bacterium RBG_16_57_12
CCGCAAACTCAAACGCCTGGTAGTGATCGAACTCAAATTGGATAGCTTTCGGCCGGAGTACAAAGGCCAGATGGAACTCTACCTGCGCTGGCTGGCCAAGTACGAACAGGAGCCGGATGAAGCGCCGCCTCTCGGCATCATTCTCTGCGCAGATAAAAAGCATGAGCAGATAGAACTGCTGGAACTGGATAAAAGCGGCATCCATGTCGCGGAATATCTGACCGTGTTACCGCCGCGGGAGGTGCTGCAAGCCAAGTTACATCAATCCATTCAGCAGGCAAGGCAAAGGTTGGAGCAGCAGAACGGGGGATGATATACGTGTATGAATGAACCAATGCTTGCACATGTAAAACAGAATATTGACGGCCAATGGCAAATCCATCACCTTGATGAACACCTGCGCGAAGTAGGCAGG
>MGXL01000006.1:26496-26692 GCA_001801365.1 Gammaproteobacteria bacterium RBG_16_57_12
TGGCGGCAGGGTTCAAGGGTGAAGAATGGGCAAAGGTGGCTGGCTTGTGGCATGACCTGGGCAAATACCGGCCAGCCTTCCAGGGCTACATTAAGAAAGAATCCGGCTACGATCCAGAGGCCCACATAGAGCAAGCGGGCGGGAAGGTGGATCACTCCACGGCTGGGGCCATCCATGCCGTGGAATTCAACAAGGC
>MGXL01000006.1:26776-27060 GCA_001801365.1 Gammaproteobacteria bacterium RBG_16_57_12
CATTCGACTTCCAGCAGGCAAGGAGAAAGGTTACCTGAATGAGGCCCTGCGAGCGGATATTCCTCAGGATATTCTCAACCCAAAAATCAATTTAACCAAACCCTTGGGCGGCAGCGAAGGTCTGCATTTATGGCTGCGGATGCTGTTTTCCTGCCTGGTCGACGCCGATTTCCTTGATACCGAGAAATTCATGGACCCAGAGAGAACCAAGTCGCGACAAGCGAGTTGGTTATTTCGTGATTTGAAAGATCGGTTTGATACCTACATGGCGGAAAAAACCAGAA
>MGXL01000007.1:0-7238 GCA_001801365.1 Gammaproteobacteria bacterium RBG_16_57_12
CGACATCAGGTTATAGCGCTCCGCCGCGGGAATGAATGCCCCGGGCGGTATAATGACGCCATCCTCACTCTGCAATCTCAGCAGTATCTCGCTATGATCCCCGCATCCCTTGTCGCCATCCACGGCCACCATGGACTGATAATATAAAACAGGAACGATGTTTTGATGATAGAGTATGAGGCGGTCTTCACGGATCGCATCGGTGATTCTGATCACCCATTGCATTTCACCGCGACGCCGCAGCAGTTCCTGGTCATTCGGCTCGAAGACATGCATTCTGTTTCGCCCGGCGTCCTTGGCGGCATAACAGGCCATATCGGCTGCACTCAAGATTTCTGCGATGCCTTTATTCTCGCTACTGACCGTTGCCGCCCCAATACTGACGCCAATGTAGAAGATTTTGCTATCCCAGATAAATGCGAATGACTGCACAGCGGCAAGGATTTTTTGCGCCACGCCGCGCGCATGCTGCAAATCGCAATAGAGCAGCAGTATGCCGAATTCATCACCACCCAGCCGGGCAAAGACGTCACTGTTGCGTAACTCGCCCTTCAGGACCTCGACCACCTCCTTGAGCAAGGCATCACCCGCGACATGTCCGCAGGTATCGTTGACGACCTTGAACTGATCCAGATCAAGATACAGCAAGGTGTGGATTCTGACATCCTGCGTGGCCAATATCAGGGATTCTGACAGGCGATTCTCGAACTCCTGACGATTCACCAGTCCTGTGAGTGCATCATGAGTCGCCTGCCATTCAAGCTTGCGCGCCATCTGGTGTGCATTGGTGATGTCTTCGATCACTATCACTGTGCCACTTACTCTGTCATCGGCATCTTTGACGGATGATACGGAAAACTCCACGATGATTTTGTTTTTATCACTATCCGCCAACCAGCCTTGCTGGCCACCGACAATATCCTGCTCCCGACCCAGGCAGCACCGGACGCTTTCCTGCAGACTGTCATTTCCATTTTGATCTGTAACCTTGATGATTTCTCCAAGCTCCCTGCCCTGTACTTCCGAGCTGAGTCTGCCAATCAATTTCTCTGCTACCGGGTTGATGAATTCAATAAGCCCCTTGTCATCAGTCGCTATCACGCCATTGCCTATCGATGACAGCGTCACCTGCGCCTTGTTTCGTTCACGCGCCAGCACCATGGCACTGCGGCCCAGCAGGAACAGGATATATACAATACTGATCACCAGGATGGCCGAGAGGATGAACATCCATTTCCGGTATTTTTCCGCGACGCCGCGCTGCGCCATGTAATATTCCATATATGTGCGGTGCAGCATGTCCACCGTTTTTCCTACGGGGGCGATCTGCTCGATGTTGGCCAGGGTCTGCAATTCGCTGGTGTAGTCGATAATCAATTTTGAGTGGGTAAGATAGTTCTCCAGTTTTGAATTGTGGGCTCGTTGCCCAGGCGCCTTCGCGCGCAGGGCATTGTTCATGGCCTGAATCTGCTCCAGTGCCTTGATCCGCCAGGATGGGTCATTGTTCATGGCGAAATACATCACCATATGCTGCACATTTTCAATTTCATGCTTCATGCCAAGGGCGGATGACAGCGTTTTGACCTCATTGCTGTTGCCAGGATAATAATCCAGCGAGTTTCTCAGAATCGCATTCTTCTGTTTGAATTGGTCCACCAGACTGATCTTGTCGGCTATGGTTTTTTCAATCTCGCCTGTCTTGCTCACGATGGCTCCGTCATGGAGCTGTGCGACACCCTTCTCGCCATGCAATAATATCTCTGCCTGTTCAGATAAACTGTCTTGCGCGTCGCCAAGATAGGTATAGTGCTTTGCCCTGCCCGATCTGACCTCGAACAACCGGTCGTTAAGCTCCACATTGGCCTGCTTCAGTTCGCGAATCATGTCGATAATCTGTTCGTGATTGGTGGTGTTATGCGCATGGGTCTCCAAATACATAACGGTCAACATCATGCTCAGCAGCACAGCGACTATCAGCGGCAGGCCGAGCTGCTTATTCATAGCGGCTTCCCATGCCATTCACCGCTCAAGGTGCGCAGGAACATGGCAATCTTTTTGCGGTCCGCCGTCGGCATTTCCCTCCCGAGCATGTAATGGGACATAGCATCGATGGCATCTTCCAGATCCTCGGCAGAGCCATCGTGAAAATAGGGTGCGGTCTGTGCGACATTTCTTAATGAGGGTACGCGGAAAATATATTTGTCGGCATCCAGACCGGTTTTGTTGTAGCGGCCTAAAGTATGCTCATCACTGTGACTGTTTTGATTCAAATCTCCGCGGAACAGGTCATAGGGCGCATTCATATTGGCGCCAATATTTATCCCCTGGTGACAGGAGGCGCAGCCGTATTCCTTGAACAGTCGATAGCCTTCCAGCTCTCCGGCACTGATGGCGTTCGCCTCTCCACGCAGATAGCGATCGAACCGTGCATTGGGCGTGATCAGGGAGCGCATGTATTCGCTGAGTGCGTCCTTGATGTTCGCCGGCTGGATACCGTCCGGGTAGATGCGTTTAAAACTGGCCAGGTATCGGGGGTCCTGTTCAAGATAGTACATTATCGCGGGCCAGTCCGATGCCAGACCCTGGGGACTTTTAATGATGGCCTCGGCCAGATCACCGAGGGTGGACCGCATGCCATACCAGCCATACAGATCGGCATAGGCCAGATTGAAAATGGATGGCGTGTTGGTTGAGCGTAGTCCACCATCGATAGATCGTGAGTATGGCTCGTGGTCGGCGCCGCCTTTATCTAAATAATGACAACTGCGACACGCTATCGACCCATCCCTGGATAAACGTTTATCCTCAAACATCCGCAGACCCAGATTCACCTTGTCCGGATTGACGGCAATGGTGAGCGGCAATGGCAGTATGGGTTCTTCTCCCGGGAGGGATGATGTTGACTGATCAGATGCACCCGCGCCGAGCGGCTGGGCCAGAATAACGTTTATCGACAGGAAGCTACATGCCAGAAATGTACTGAGTAGAAGATATTTCCATTGCATATCAATGCATTCTGCCGATTTATTAGACGAATATGAGAAATATCGGCCTGGTCCTTGAATTCTTTACGCTCTTTCAAGGTCTTTGAGTAGGACGCAAAATGGCAGACGCGCCATGCGGCGAACAAGTAAATCTGGCTGATTCTGAGAGGGATACCTGTGAATGATCAGAGGGTTAACGTGGTCGTTGCCGTCCCCGCCCGCTCGTGCCGGGCGCTCAGTTTGATTTGCCCGCCCTGGGGGGCATGGACCACCCATTCGGCCTTGACGCGATCATCGGTCGGGTCGCTGACTTGCCCCGCCCAGCCGGTTGGTGATGACGGCTTGTAGGCACGTCCTTCGAGTTGCGCCAGTTCGATGCGCCGCAGGCCGCTGTGCAGGGTGATTCCTGCGGGCAATTCGATCTCGCAGATAACCCCGCGTGTCAGCGACTTTTCTCTGGCCTTTTTGGTGACATAACTGGGCAGCCAGCCGGTGTTCTGCACCAGCAGGCCAATACGGTACAGACCGCCACCCAGATCCTGGGCCTGTGCCCGATGAATGACCAGGCGCGGTGAAATAAGGTTATGCCACATCACCCATTCGGGGAAGCGGCTGATTTCCTGCTCCAGTTGTGCCGGCGGCGGATTCCAGAAGCTGAACAGGGGATCCCAGCCGCCCAGCTCGATCTCCCCCAGTTGCGGGTGGTCAAAGCGGTACCAGTCCACATAGCCCTTGCCCTGAAGCTGCTGGTCGCTCCAGCGCAGCATCTTCAGGTCATCCTCCAGGGGGTGTTCCCGGTACCAGTCGATATATTTATAGTGTTCGATACCCGCCTGGCGTTGCGGACTCCATATCTCCACGGTCCAGGCAAACACCCCGCGGTGTTCATATAACCAGTCGTCCAGGGCGCCGGTAATCACCTGCTTGGGGTGGTAACGGAATTCATCATGGGCCGAAACGGCGGGGTATCCCGTCAGCGCGCTACCTTTGGCCCCGATCTTCTGATAGGTCCACAGATCTTCCGCCGGCAGGGTATCGTCCGCCTGATAGGAATAGGGCCGCAACAGGACGCCGCTGTAGGAATGAAAGGCGATCCCGCCACAGATATTGGGGTGACCGGTGATGAAGTTGACGATGGCGCGAACCTCCGGCTCGGAGGCGGGAAACGGTCCCGCCCCCGCCTGCTCGTGCTCTTCACGCCATAGCACCGGGAAATTGCGGTTCAGGTCCAGCCGCTCGCGCTTTTCCTGGAGTCTGATCAGGGAACCGTCATAATCCTCCACCCTTCCTTCGGGCAACAGGCGGTAGTATTGCCCGCCGGTTTCGGCCGGCTCACGGGGTACCAGCAGGCGGGGCTCATCGGGGCAGATCTTCCAGTGGCCATTGGGATCGGGGATGCGCATGGATAACAGTCGCCCATCCCCGTCCATATCCTCCATCACCAGCCCCCCCTGGGGCAGCTCATCATAGGGGTAAGGGCGGGTACTGGAGCGGATGATCCTGGGCCGGTCGGCCAGGGCCCACTCGGCGCCATCGGGATTGGCCCGGGGACAGATGTAAAATACCCGCTCCTGCAGGCAGCGCCCGATCTCGGGATTGCTCTCGAATCCCCGGCACAACCAATCGATGAGATACAGGCAGGCGCTGGAACCCACCAATTCCGCGGCATGGATGTTGCCATCCACCCACAAGGCCGGCCTGGAGTGGTCCGCCCCGGTCTGCCGGTCGGTCAGGACGGTGACCCAGATATCCCGACCCTCATGGCTCTTCCCGATGCTTTCCAACTGTATTAATCGCGGGTATTTGCTGGCATAATCACGCAGGATTTGCACCAGATCAGCGTAGCGATAATACGTATCAAAACGGCAATCCGGCATGTCGGGTTCCTGCAGTGATTTAGAATAATCAGGCCAAAGTCTACTGCCTGATAAAATGAATGGAAAGACCGGCAAATAAATATTTCGTCGAACACTCATTCTCCAGTGGATAATGATATAGTTTCAGGCAATAGGACAGTCGCACCGAAATATCATGATCCGCACCGCCACCCTCAATGACCTGGATGCCCTGGTGGGCATTGAAAACCGCAGTTTCGTCACCGATCGCCTGTCCCGCCGCAGTTTCCGCTATCTGCTCACCAGAGGTAACGCCGTCACCCTGGTTGATGAAGCGCAGGGCGTCATCCGTGGTTACATCATGCTGCTGTTCAATATCGGCACCTCACTGGCGCGCATGTACTCCTTTGCGATCGATCCGCCCCACCGCGGGCGCGGCGTGGCCAAGACACTCATCGCCGCCGCCGAGGCCACCACACTGGAGCATGACTGCGTATCGCTGCGGCTCGAGGTCAGGCGCGACAATACCGAGGCGATCAATCTTTATCAGAAGCTCGGTTATAAACAATTCGGCGTCATCCCCAATTATTATGAAGACCAGATGGAGGCTCTGCGCTTTGAAAAGCATCTGGCCCCCCATTTGTCGCAGGATCTGGTCCGGGTGCCTTTTTACGAACAGACCCTGGATTTCACCTGCGGCCCGGCTTCGCTGATGATGGCGATGAAGGCGCTTGACCCGTCCATGGAAATCAACCGCACGCAGGAACTACGGATCTGGCGGGAATCCACCACCATCTTCATGACCGCCGGGCACGGCGGCTGCGGACCCTATGGGATGGCGCTTTCCGCCTATCACCGCGGATTCAATGTCGAGGTGTATGTCAATGATGCGGGCGCCATGTTCATCACCTCTGTGCGCAGCGAAGACAAGCGGGAGGTCATGCGCCTTGTGCAGGAAGACTTCCTGGAAGAAATGGAGCGCCACTCCATACCGATCCATCATGGCACACTGAGCGTGGCCGAATTGCAGAGCATATTCGAAAAAGGCGGCGTGCCGATCGTTCTGATCAGCTCCTATCGCATCTATCACGAAAAATTTCCCCACTGGGTCGTGGTGACCGGCTTTGATGAACGCTATGTTTATGTGCATGACTCCTACGTGGACTATGAAGCTGACAAGTCGTCCACCGATTGCATCAACATGCCCATTCTGAAAATAGACTTCGAGCGCATGGCGCGTTACGGCAAGGCAGGCCAGAAGGCCGTTATCATTTTGTACAATCAAGACGAGGATTCATGAGTTCTCATATCATACTTGTTGATACACGCAGCGACTGGCTGCCGGAATATCCTGCGGTGGAGGTGGTTACCGCCAAGGAATATCTCTCCAAGCAGGAATACATCAAGCAGAAAGGCGTCAAGATCATCAATCTGTGCGGCAGTTATCGTTATCTGAACACCGGTTATTATTGTTCGCTGCTGGCAGAAGCGCGTCGCCACAAGGTGGTGCCCTCGATCAGGACCATTACCGATCTCAGCAGCAAGTCCATATACAGCCTGAACATCGAAGATCTCGACAAGCTGGTGGATAAAAGCATGAAAAAGAAATCCGATGCGCAGAACGGCAATACCTTTGAACTGCCCATCTTTTTCGGCCAGTGCGAATATCCCGAGCTGCAGGATCTTTCCCGGCAGATCTTCGACACCTTTCCCTGCCCGCTGATCAAGGCCGAATTCCGCTATCAGAGCAGATGGATACTCAGCAGCATCAAACCCATGCGGCTCGATGCGCTGACTGAGGCGCAACGGACTTACTTTGCGCTCACGCTCTCTGCCTATCTCAGCAAACCCTGGCAGGGCATCAAGGCAAAGAATGTCGCCCGTTATGACATTGCCATCCTATATAATCCCGATGAAAAATTGCCGCCATCGAGCGGCACGACGTTGCAGAAATTTATCAAGGCGGGAAAAAAGCTGGGCGTTAATGTCGAGCTGATCCAGAAAAAGGATTTCCCGAAACTTGCCGAGTTCGATGCGCTGTTCATCCGCGAAACCACCCGCATCGATCATTACACCTACCGCTTCGCCAAAAAGGCCGAATCGGAAGGCATGGTGGTTATCGATGACCCGAACTCCATCGTCAAATGCACCAACAAGGTGTATCTCACCGAGCTGCTGACCAACAACAAGATACCGATTCCAAAAACCCTGGTCCTGCACAAGTACGCCCTGAAGGACAGTCTGACCCAGCTCAGCGAGAAGATCGGCTATCCGGCGGTGTTAAAAATACCCGATGGTTCCTTCTCGCGCGGAGTGGTCAAGGTTGAATCCGAACAGGAGGCCGTACTGGTCACCGGCCAGTTGTTCAAGGATTCCGATCTGATTCTGGCGCAGGAATATGTCTACACGCCCTTCGACT
>MGXL01000007.1:7270-7573 GCA_001801365.1 Gammaproteobacteria bacterium RBG_16_57_12
GCCTGCCAGTATTTCATGTCCAAGAGCCACTGGCAGATCGTCAAGCATGAACCTTCGGGACGCCATACCCAGGGTGACGCCAAGACTTTCAATATCGCGGATGTCGACCCAAATGTCATCAGTATCGCCGTCAAGGCCGCGAATCTCATCGGTGATGGTCTGTATGGGGTCGATATGAAAGCGACCGATAAGGGCCTGTTCGTCATCGAAGTCAATGACAACCCGAACATCGACTATCGCATCGAGGACGACGCCCTGGGGGATGAGCTTTATAACATCATCATCCAGGAGTTCATCCGCCGG
>MGXL01000008.1:0-7358 GCA_001801365.1 Gammaproteobacteria bacterium RBG_16_57_12
ATGTGATCTTCGCGGCCAGCGGCGTTTATCTGACGCCCATCCTGCTCAGGGCCATGTACGGCGATCTGCTGGATTTGATCATTTATTATTCGGCCTGGAGCTTGCTGTTTTCCTTCTGCGCCTTGCAGGAGGGGCGGCGCATCACCTATATCCTGCCGATGTTCTTCGCCTTGCTGGGATTCGATATCGTGTGGCGCCTGACCGGGCAGGGCGCCTGGGTGATGGCAGCCAGCTACCAATTCATACAATTCGCCATATTCGCCACGACGGCCGCGGCGTTCTCCGTCATACATCAAAGACCCCTGGACAACACGCATGCAACAGCGCATGGCATCGCGCTGGTGAGTTTTTATGTTCTGGAATACACCCTCCTCAAACAGCATATTCCCGATTGGGCGCCTATTCTCGGCTTACTCAGCGCCGTGCTGGTGTATGCGATCTATCTGGCGGCGGATACCCTGATAAAGGGCGACAGGAAACGCTCGGCCGGCGCCGTGATCGTGAGCGCCTATTGTTCGATTGTGACCGCGCACACCGTTTTCATCGAGTTATTACCTGGCGAATGGTTTTCCTGGGCGGCCTTGTTCTTGCCGGCGGCCATCATGTTGCTGTCTTTTCGCTTCAAGGCCAACAACAAGGCATTTGTGCCCATCCTGATTACGGCCGGCCTGATATTCGGCGTGGGTTATATCAAATTATTGGTAACCGGCCGGTATGACACTGAAGTCTTTATGCCCAATCTGGCGCTGGTGCTCTATGCAGTCATGCTTTATGCGGCTTATTTTCAATTCAGCCGCCAACATGAAAGGGCGAACCTTGCGCCCATGATCCTGTACAGCGCGCATCTTGCCTTCATGGTGTGCAGCTACCGCATCATCGACAGCGGGTTGATCCTGTCGCTGACCTGGGCGGTGTTCGCCGTGCTGGTGCTGATTGTCGCAATAAAGTCGGAAGACAAGGTGCTAGGGCAGTCCTCACTGCTGATTTTCTGTGCCTCCGGGCTCAAAGTGCTGCTGCATGATCTGTCTGGCAGCGGCTCCATGGTCAGGGTCATCATACTCATTATCCTGGGCGTCAGCCTTTATGTGGGTGGCTGGTTATACCAGACCCTCGTTCGCGGCATTGGAAATTATCATAACAATCCGGTGATCAATCGCCAGATCAATACAATCAAGCGGCTGCTGGATAAAGGCTTGACCGCCGGTCAGATTGCCCACAGGCTGAAGGCTGACGGGGTTCCCTATCTTGGTGAGGGGGAGTGGACCGAAGAGCGCGTCGCCGGTATTGTTCAGGAATTCAGTTTTCAAAAATGAGTACTGAAGATGCCGCCGTGCGTAGCAGGGGTAAAGCCCTGCTGAAGCGGCCCGGTTTCAGAAAGGTCACAACGGGCAAGCAGAGCATTCGCTATCTACCGGAAAAAATCTTTGGTTGAGTAGTACCGGGCCACCTGTTCCCTGCTGGCGTGATGTGGAATTTGTCATTGGATTATGCCGGGTATTACGGTACATTCAAGTATACCGGCCAAGAGGGCAGTGGGCACCGCCATGTGTTGCGTGGGTTTGCGACCATCATTTGACGCACGGTCGGGAAGTTACCGGGGAAACCGGGTGCGTGGCAATGACCATTTTAGAAAAAGCCCGGGAGCAGCCGGCAGAAATAATCGCTCACCGCCAAAGGCGCGGCCCTGCGAGCCAGGCTGCCTGGAATAGTGTTCATGGGGTGATGGGTTGGCAATAATACTTTGGTTTTTGTTACTGGCCGGTGTGGTGTCCTGGGCGCTCACCGGCCTTTTGCGTCGATATGCCCTGGCGAAAAATCTGCTGGACCTTCCCAATGAGCGCAGCTCGCATGACGTGCCCACGCCACGTGGAGGCGGGGTGGCGATTGTGTTGACGTTTTTAATAGCATTGCCTTTGTCGGGATTGTTCGTTGTGCTTTCGACTCAATTCGTTTGGGCAGTGCTGGGTGCCGGGACCTGTGTAGCACTGATCGGCTTTCTGGATGATCATGGACATATACCCGCGCGCTGGCGCTTATTGGCGCACTTTGTCGCTGCTATCTGGGCGCTGGCCTGGCTGGGCGGCCTGCCGCCATTGCCGGTCTTTGGTGTCATGCTGGATCAGGGGTGGGCGGGATATTTGCTAGCGGCGGTCTATATGGTTTGGCTGCTCAATCTCTATAACTTCATGGATGGCATTGACGGCATCGCCGGCATCGAGGCAGTGACAGTGTGTCTGGGCGGGGCTGTATTGTACATACTGTCACTGGCGAGTGATGTCACAGGGATGGTGGTACCGGTATTGCTGTTGGCAGCGGCGGTGTTAGGGTTTTTGTTCTGGAATTTTCCAAAAGCGAAAATTTTTATGGGTGATGCCGGCAGTGGGTTTGTCGGCATGGTGCTTGGAGCGCTTTCGATTCAGGCCGCATGGGTTGCCCCAGAGCTGTTCTGGGGCTGGGTGATATTACTGGGGGTATTTATCGTGGATGCGACCGTAACACTGGTGCGCCGGGTAGTCCGCGGCGAGAAGTTTTACGAGGCCCATCGGAGTCATGCCTATCAACACGCCTCCCGCAAGTATGGCAGTCATGTTCCGGTTTCTTTAGCCTTCGGAGCCATCAACCTGTTTTGGCTGTTACCGGTCGCCGCCTTTGTTGTGATGAGGTGGGTTGATGGTGTGGTGGGTACTGTTGTTGCCTATTCCCCGCTGATCGTGCTGGCCATTCGGTACAAGGCGGGGGCGAGGAATCAGCCTGTTAGCGTGCGTGATTGAGTGGCAAAGGCATGATGGAGGGTAGTAGTAGCAGTCACATGGCGCTGGCCAGCACTTACATATATTGCTATCATACCCGGGCTCAGGGATATCCGACTGATTTTGAAAGAATTAAGCGGGTACGATAGGGTATTTGGTTTCTGGCTTATTGGCTTATCAAGGATAGAGGTCTCAATGAAGGTCGATAATCGTCGCATTGTGGTTGTCGGGCATGATCTGATAATGGTGTGTGTGGCCTGGTTGCTCGCCTATCTGGTCCGCTACAATTTTTATCTTTCTGATACACACTGGCAGGTCTTTCTCCAAACGTTACCCATCGTGGTGTTGGCGCAGGGAACGGTGATGTGGTCCACCGGCCTGTACCGGGGAGTTTGGCGTTTTGCCAGTATTCCTGATCTCTGGAACATTATTCGGGCCGTCGTCGCGGGTTCGCTGATCATCGCGGCCCTTCTGTTTCTGTACAACCGCCTGGAGGGTGTACCAAGGTCAATACTGATATTCTACCCCGTCTCTCTGTTACTGCTGCTCGGCACCCCGCGGCTTCTATATCGCATGTGGAAGGATCACGGGGTAATCAATTTACGCCAGGGCAGGGGAGCCAAGCGCGTGCTGGTCCTGGGCGCCGGCCGCGCCGGAGAGATGCTGGTGCGCGACATGTGCCGCGAACGCGAATACCAGCCCATTGGATTCCTGGATGACAACCGGCGCTTGAAAGGCGCGCGGGTCCGTGGCTTCCCCGTGCTCGGCAATATCGACAGCCTGCCGCAGCTAGCCGGCGAAATGGATATCGACCTGGTGATGATCGCCATTCCCTCGGCGACGAATGCACAGATGCAGCGTGCGGTGGAGGTTTGCGAGCAGGCGGGTGTTGCCTTCCGCACGCTCCCGCGCCTGCAAGACCTGGTATCCGGGCAATTCTCCTTGAAAGAACTTCGCGAAGTGGCCATCGATGATCTGTTGGGGCGTGATCCTGTTTCATTGGACTGGGCGCATATTCATCAAGAGCTGACAGGGAAAGTGGCGTTGATCAGCGGCGGCGGCGGTTCCATCGGCTCGGAGCTATGCCGGCAAATCGCCAGGATGAACCCGGTGTCCATGATCCTGGTGGAAAACTGCGAATTCAATCTGTACAGCATCGAAATGGAGTTGCAACAGAAGTTTCCCAAACTGAAACTGCACAGTTGTCTGGCGGATATCACCGACAGGACGGCGGTCGAGCATATCCTGCAACAGCACCGGCCGGAGATTATCTTTCATGCCGCGGCCTACAAGCATGTGCCAATGCTGGAGTCACAGGCGCGGCAGGCGGTTCGCAACAATGTTCTGGGCACCTATACCCTGGGCTGTGCGGCCGATCGGCATGGTTGCGGTATCTTCGTCATGGTGTCCACCGACAAGGCCGTCAATCCCACCAATATCATGGGCGCCAGCAAGCGGGTGGCGGAGATTTTCTGTCAGACCTTGAGCCGGCGTTCGGCCACGCGCTATATCACGGTGCGCTTCGGCAATGTGCTGGACTCCGCGGGCAGTGTGGTGCCGCTGTTCAGAAAACAGATCGAGGCGGGCGGTCCGGTAACGGTAACCCATCCGGCGATCACCCGTTATTTCATGACCATCCCGGAGGCCAGCCAGCTGATTTTGCAGGCGGCTGTGATGGGCAAGGGGGGCGAGATCTTCGTGCTGGACATGGGCGAGCCTGTCAAGGTGAACTACCTGGCGGAACAGATGATCCGCCTTTCCGGCAAGGAGCCGGGCAAGGATATCGAGATTATTTATACCGGATTGCGGCCGGGCGAAAAACTCTATGAAGAACTGTTTCATGATCAGGAGCAGCTGGCAGAAACCGCGCATGAGAAAATATTATTGGCCCGTTCCCGTGTCGAGGACTGGGAAAATGTCCGCAGCGTGATCCAGGCTATGGAAATAGCCTGTGATCATTATCAGGAAGATCATATCAGGGAATTGCTGAAGAAGCTGGTGCCGGAAATGAATGAATCAGGCGCGGCAGATGCTGAAAAAAACAATGTCGTGCCACTGGTCAGAGAGCGCGCCTGACGGTTTTCCATGGTGAATAGCGGGCACGACTGCTGAATACTCGATTGGGTGAATGATGAAAGTATTGATAACCGGGGGCGCCGGATTCATCGGCTCGCACCTTGTCGACAGGGCGCTGGAGGACGGATATCAGGTGCGGGTGGTCGACAACCTGTCCACGGGGCATCTCAGGAACCTCCCCATGGGGCATCCCCATCTGGAATTTTCCCAGGGCGATATCCGTGATGAGGCCCTGATAAACGATCTGTGCAAGGGGATCGATGTCATCGTCCATCTGGCGGCGGTGGCCTCGGTGCAGGCCTCGGTGGAAGATCCGGTGGGCACACATCAAAGCAACTTCGATGGCACGCTGAATATCCTGGAGGCGGCGCGTGACAACAAGGTGCGCCGGATACTCTACGCATCCTCCGCGGCGGTATATGGCGATGCCAGGACGCTGCCCATAACGGAAAACACCGCGCTCAATCCACTGACGCCCTATGCCATCGACAAGCTGTCAGGCGAATATTATCTGGCGGCCTACCAGCGCAACTATGGCATTGAGTCTCTCTCGTTGCGCTTTTTCAATATCTACGGCCCCCGCCAGGACGCCTCGTCACCTTATTCGGGAGTGATCAGTATCTTTGCCGATCATATCCTGTCCGGGCAGCCGCTGACGATTTATGGCGACGGGAAACAGACGCGCGACTTTGTTTATGTTCGCGATCTCATCGATATCCTCATGATCGGTCTTGGCCTGAAACAAATGCGGGCGGAGGTGGTGAATGTGGGCAGCAGTCGCTCCATTTCTCTGCATGACCTGATCCATGAGCTGGAACAGTTGGTTGGTTATCCGATTGGCAAGAATTATGGTCAGGCCCGGGAAGGCGATATACGCCATTCCCAGGCAAGCATCAGCCATCTCAAGACCTTGATTGGCTATGCGCCTTCAACCCCTGTCTCATCCGGATTGGCCAAGCTCCTCGAGTCGGTCAGGATACCTCGCGTGGTTATGTAGCCATGGACTTTATGGCACGACATCGCCAGCCATTGAAGCTGGATAAGTTATGGCGCTTGATCGGCAGATTACTGGTCATTGCCATCATTATCGTGTCGTTGATCCCCAATCCGCAGGGCATCACCCCCGCCTTTGCCAATAGTGACAAGGTGGGGCACCTGCTCGCCTATACGATTCTCATGAGCTGGCATGCGCTGATCTATCAACGTAAAGAGCATGTAAAATTATTGCTGCTCTTTATCATGCTCGGGGCGGCCCTGGAGCTGGTGCAGAGCATCACCGACTACCGCAGCTTTGAATTGCTGGATATGCTGGCCAATGCCGGCGGTGTGGTTGCCGGCTGGGCATTGGGCGGAACAGTGTATATCAGATCGTTGATAAGTTTTGAATCCTGGCTGGTTGAGAAAAAGGTACTGAAACATGGCTGATAAATCCGGGCGTGTAACAAAGGCGGTATTCCCCGTGGCCGGACTTGGCACACGGTTCCTGCCGGCTACCAAGGCCAATCCCAAGGAGATGCTGCCGGTCGTCGACAAGCCGCTGATCCAGTATGCGGTAGAAGAGGCGGTGGCGGCCGGCATCACGCAAATGATTTTTGTCACCAGCAATACCAAGCGCGCCATCGAGGATCATTTCGATAAAAACTTCGAGCTGGAATACAAGCTGGAAAAATCCGGCAAGCAGGCACTGCTGGAGACGGTGAGAAATGTCCTGCCCGATGGCGTCAGCTGCGTCTATGTGCGCCAGCCCGAGGCCCTGGGGCTGGGTCATGCGGTGTTGTGCGCCCGGCATCTGGCGGGGAATGATCCGTTTGCCGTGATCCTGGCCGATGATCTGATCGACGGTGAAGGCAACGGCTGTATGGCGCAAATGATCGATATTTATGATCGGTATCAATGCAGCGTGCTCGGTGTGCAGGAGATACCCAGGGAAGACACTGATAAATACGGCATTGTCAGCCTGACGGGCGAACAGGCTGACGCTCGAAGGATTACCGCAATTGTCGAGAAGCCCAAGCCGAAGGACGCTCCCTCCACCATGGCGGTCGTGGGGCGCTATATCCTTACCCCGCAGATATTTACTCTGCTGGAGAACATCGGCAAGGGAGCCGGTGGGGAAATCCAGCTGACGGATGCCATCGCAAAACTGCTGTCCACTGAATCCGTGCTGGCCTATCGTTTCAAGGGCAAGCGTTACGACTGTGGCAATAAACTGGGGTATCTGGAGGCCACCGTGGAGTATGGCCTGAAGCACCCCGAACTCAGAAAGGATTTTCTGGCCTATCTGAAAAATTTCGGCGTGCCGGAAATCAAATAGACTAACCCTCGCTCATCGATACCCTTCCATCTTCAACAGTCCAGGCTGTTCACTGACCGGTTTTAGGTTAAACTGACGGTCTATGATCAGTCATACTCTGGATCACTTTGTCGGCAATACCCCGCTGGTGCGCTTGCAGCGTCTGCCCGGCGCCACCTCCAATATCCTGCTGGTCAAGCTGGAAGGCAATAATCCCGCCCGCTCGGTCAAGGACCCGC
>MGXL01000008.1:7368-14309 GCA_001801365.1 Gammaproteobacteria bacterium RBG_16_57_12
GCCATGCCGAGGCGCGCGGCGAAATCAAACCCGGCGATACCCTGATCGAGGCGACCAGCGGCAACACCGGCATCGCCCTGGCCATGGTGGCGGCGATGAAGGATTATCGCCTGGTACTGATCATGCCGGAGAATATGAGCCTGGAGCGGCGCGGGGTGATGAAGGCCTATGGCGCCGAGATCATCCTGGTTACCCGGCAGCAGGGCATGGAGGGGGCGCGTGATCTGGCGCTGGAGATGGCAGCGGCAGGCAAAGGCAAGGTGCTCGATCAGTTCGCCAACCCCGACAATCCCTGCGCCCATTATGAAGGCACCGGCCCGGAGATCTGGCGCGACACCTGGGGCCGTATCACCCACTTCGTCAGCGCCATGGGCACCACCGGCACCATCATGGGTACCTCGCGTTATCTCAAGGAACAGAACCCCGCCATTCAGATCATCGGCGTGCAGCCGGAGGAGGGCGCCAGCATTCCCGGCATCCGCCGCTGGCCCGAGGCCTATCTGCCCAGGATTTACGAACCGCGCCGCGTCGACCGGATCATGGATGTCGGCCAGCCCGAGGCCGAGGACATGACGCGCGCCCTGGCCGAGCAGGAAGGCATCTTCGCCGGGATCTCCTCCGGCGGCGCGGTGGCCGCCGCCCTGCGCCTGTCGCGCGAAGTGGAACAGGCGGTGATTGTCAGCATCGTCTGCGATCGCGGCGACCGTTATCTATCTACTGATGTATTTCCCGCGTGAGTGGCTGAGCGATGAATGTCTTCGCCTTCGATATCGAAACCATACCTGATGTGGAGGCCGGCCGGCGCCTCCACAATCTGGAGGGCTTGAGTGACAAGGATGTCGCCAGCGTGATGTTTCATCAACGGCGGCAGGAGACCGGCGACAGTGATTTTCTGCGCCTGCACCTGCACCGGATCGTAGCCATCTCCGCGGTATTCCGCAGCCGCGATAGCTTCAAGGTCTGGTCGCTGGGCGATCCGGACTCTGGCGAGGCGGAACTGATACAACGCTTTTTCGACGGCATCGAAAAATACACGCCGACCCTGGTGTCCTGGAATGGTGGGGGGTTTGATTTGCCGGTGCTGCATTACCGCGCTCTCCGGCATGGCATCGTGGCGCGGCGCTACTGGGAGACCGGCGACGAAGACAACAACTTCCGCTGGAACAATTACCTCAGCCGTTATCATAGCCGCCATACCGATCTGATGGATGTATTGGCCGCCTATCAGGCGCGCGCCAACGCACCGCTGGATGACGTCGCCACCCTGCTCGGCCTTCCCGGCAAGATGGGCATGAGCGGCGCCAAGGTCTGGGACAGTTATCTGGCGGGGAATATCGCTGGGATCAGAAATTACTGCGAGACCGATGTGCTCAATACCTACCTGGTCTATCTGCGCTTCGAACTCATACGCGGGCGCCTGACTCATGAAGCCTATGCCAGGGAATGCCAGCTGGTGCGGGACTATCTCGCCCAATCCGACCAAACCCATCTCCGGGAGTTTCTGACGGCCTGGTCACAGAGCCAGATAACCTGATCCATGTCGCGCACCCATAAACGCCTGCCTGACCAGGCCATCACCGCCACCATCGAATCCCTGACCCACGAGGGTAAAGGTGTCAGCCATATCGACGACAAGGTGGTGTTCATCGACGGCGCGCTGCCGGGCGAAGAAGTCATGTTTCGCTATACAAAAAGGCAACGCCGCTATGATGAAGGACGCGTCGACCAAGTGCTGCGCGCTTCAGCGGATCGAGTGGAGCCTAAATGCAGCCACTATGGCCTCTGTGGTGGTTGCAGCCTGATGCACATGGATCCGGCGGCACAGATCAAGGCGAAACAGCAGATGCTGCTGGATGATCTGCGCCATCTCGGCAAGGTTGAACCGGAGCAGATCCTCGAGCCCCTGACCGGACCGCGCTGGGGCTATCGGCGCAAGGCGCGGCTGGGCGTCAAATATGTCGCGAAAAAGGGCAAGGTGCTGGTGGGCTTTCGCGAGAAGGGCGCCCCCTATCTGGCCGATCTGAGCCGCTGCGAGGTATTGCATCCTGAGGTGGGTTATCGGCTGGAGGCCTTGAGTGATGTGATCGGGCAGTTGCAAGCCAAGGATCAGATTGCCCAGATCGAGGTGGCGATCAGCGATGAGCTTACCGCGCTGGTGTTTCGCAATCTGGTGGCCCTGTCCGATGGCGATCAGGACAAACTCCGCAGTTACGCCAGCGCCAACCATATCCACTTATATCTGCAACCCAAAGGACCTGACAGCATCTTTCTCCTCTGGCCGGAACATAGCCGGCTGGTCTATGCACTGCCTGAATATGACCTGCACCTGGAATTTCGGCCCACCGATTTTACCCAGGTGAACATGGACATCAACCGGCGCATGATTCCCCGGGCGTTACAGCTGCTGGAGCCGCAGCCCGAAGATGTCGTGCTGGATCTGTTCTGTGGCCTGGGCAATTTTTCCCTGCCGCTGGCGCGACAGGTCAGCAAGGTGATCGGCGTGGAGGGCGAGGCCGGCCTGGTGCAGCGGGCGCAGGACAACGCCACGCGCAACGCGATTACCAATGCCGAGTTTCATGTCGCCAATCTGGCCGGGGATGTGTCTGTCTATCCCTGGCTGAGACAGCATTATGACAAGATACTGCTCGACCCGCCGCGCACCGGCGCCCTGGAGGTATTGCCGCAACTGGCCAGATTTGCGCCCGAGCGCATGGTCTATGTATCCTGCAATCCGGCCACCCTGGCGCGCGACGCCGGAGAGCTGGCGCACAAGTACGGCTATCGCCTGGCCAGCGCCGGTGTCATGGACATGTTCCCGCATACCGCGCATGTGGAATCCATTGCATTATTCATCCGAAAATAGCACTGTACACTCCATCATGCCCCTCGAGATCGAACGAAAATTTCTGGTGAAGGACGAGCGCTGGCGCGAGCAGGCTCAGGATGGCGTGTTGATGCGCCAGGGCTATCTGAGCGGCACGGAACGGGCCTCGGTACGAGTGCGGCTCTGCGGTGATCAGGCCCACCTCAATATCAAAAGCGCCACCCTGGGGGTGCGGCGCAGCGAATATGATTACGAGATTCCGCTGGTGGATGCCTTGGAGATGCTGGACCATCTTTGCGAGAAACCGCTGATCGAGAAGACTCGCTATCATGTGCGCCACGACCATCATGACTGGGAAGTGGATGTCTTCGGCGGCGACAATGCCGGGCTGGTGGTCGCGGAGCTGGAGCTGACTCACGAACAGGAAAGCTTCGCGCTCCCGCCCTGGGTGGGCGCAGAGGTGTCGCATGACCCGCGCTATTACAATGTCTGCCTGGTCAAGCATCCTTATAAACTCTGGAAGGATCAGACCTGAGCGCCATGACACCACGCGCGGGAATCTTGCCTCGGCTGCTCATCGTGCTGCTGGCCCTGTGTCTGATCTCGTGCAGCAAACCGGAGGCAGATGTATTGCGCTTTGGCCTCTCCAGCGCGCCCGTCACCCTCGACCCGCGCTTCGCCACCGATGCCACCTCCGAACGCATCAACCGCCTGCTGTACGACCGGCTGGTGGATTTCAATGAGGCCTCCCAGCCGGTTCCGGCGCTGGCACACTGGCAACCACTCTCACCCACGCACTACCGTTTCACACTCGATGCCGGCCGCCGGCCGTTCCATCACGGGCGCGCGCTGACTGCCCAGGATGTGCGCGCCACCTATGAATTCATTTTACTGGCGGATAACGGATCACCGCACCGCTCGTCATTATCCCTGATCGAACATATCGAGACGCCTGATCCACAGACCGTGGATTTTCATTTATCCCGCCCCGATCCTTTATTCCCCGGCTACCTGGTCATCGGCATCCTGCCGGCCGAACTCATGGCCAAAAAGCATCCGTTCAACAGCGAGCCGGTGGGCAGCGGGCCGTTTCGCTTTGTGGCATGGCCGGAAGA
This sequence comes from Gammaproteobacteria bacterium RBG_16_57_12, assembly GCA_001801365.1. Taxonomy (GTDB): domain Bacteria; phylum Pseudomonadota; class Gammaproteobacteria; order RBG-16-57-12; family RBG-16-57-12; genus RBG-16-57-12. The sequence goes on from MGXL01000008.1 coordinate 11,308, forward strand.
GGGGCGCCTGCAACTGGTGCGTGGTGTCGACCGCCAGGCCTTCGAGTTTTTGCGCGTGATGGATCCGACCGTGCGTTCGCTGAAACTTATCCGTGGCGAGATCGACATGCTGGAAAACAATCTGCCTCCGGAGTTGATCACCTATCTGGAAGGCATCAAGACCCTCACAGTGGAACGGCATCCAGGCTCGAATTTCAGTTACCTGGGCTTCAACATGCAGGACCCTGTGGTGGGCCGGCGTGAAGTGCGTCAGGCCATTGCCCATGCCCTGGACCGTGACGCGATCATCCGTTATGTGCTGGGCGGGGCGGCCCATCCGGCCACTTCGATCCTGCCGCCACAGCATTGGGCTGGCGATCCCGATCTGCCACTGTATGCCTATGATCCGGCCAGGGCCCGGCAGTTGCTCGGCCAGGTGGTGGTAAATGGACAGCCGCTGCATATCACCTACAAGACCTCCAATGACCCGTTCCGTGTCCGTCTGGCCACCATCATCCAGCAACAGCTGGCAGAGGTCGGCATCGAGGTGGACCTGCGCAGTTACGACTGGGGCACCTTCTATGGCGATATCAAGAATGGCCATTTTCAGATGTTCAGCCTGGCCTGGGTGGGGATCAAGACACCGGATATCTTTCGCTATGCCTTTCATGGCGCCTCGGTGCCGCCCAATGGCGCCAATCGCGGCCGCTACACCAATCAGGCCGTCGACAGCCTGCTCGATGCCATCCAGAATCAGCAGGACCTGACCGAACTGGCCAGCAACTATCGCGCGTTACAGCAGCTGATCAACGAAGACCTGCCCTACGTGCCGCTGTGGTATGAAGACCATGTATTCATCGCCCGTCAGGGAATCCACGGTTATGAGATTTCTGCTGATGGCAATTATGATGGGCTGATCACGGTTAGAAGATACTGAGATGCAAGGGCCGCGCCTAGAAATCTCACTGCAACATCAGACCCTCCATCTCTGGCGGGGGGAGCAATGCATGCGCGAATATCCGGTCTCAAGCGCCCGCAATGGCGCGGGAGAACAGTCCGGCAGCGGTTGTACCCCGCGCGGCCTCCATGTCATCCGTGCGCGCATCGGTGCGGGTTGTGCGGCAAACACCGTATTCATCGGGCGTCGGCCCAGCGGCGAGTGCTATACACCCGAACTGGGCCGGCGGTTTCCCGAGCGAGACTGGATCCTGAGCCGTATCCTCTGGCTGAGCGGTTGCGAACCCGGCAGGAACCGGCTGGGCAAGGTCGATACCCTGCGCCGTTATATCTATATCCACGGCTGTCCCGATGAACTTCCCCTGGGGGTAGCTTTGTCCCATGGCTGTATTCGCATGCGCAACAGCGATATCATGGAGTTATTTGAACTGGTCGCACCGGGTACGCCGGTGATGATCCGGGAATAAGCCAAACCTCTATGTTGGGATTTTTTACTTCACGATTGATCAGCGCCGCCATCGTTATTCTGGGTGTGTGCTGCATCGTGTTTCTCTTTATCCATCTGATCCCGGGCGATCCGATTGAAGTGATGCTGGGTGAGTCCGCTCAGCCGGCCGACCGGGAGGCACTGCGTCACGCCCTGGGTCTGGATCAACCCATCGGACAACAACTCCTGCATTATTTGCAGGGGCTGGCCCGCTTCGATCTGGGACAATCCCTGCATTCACACCGCCCCATCAACGAGATGCTGCTGGAGCGCATCCCGGCAACCGCCGAGCTGGCGGTGGCCGGTCTGGCGGTGGCGGTGCTGTTGTCCTTTCCCCTCGGGGTCATCGCCGCGACCCGTCAGCATACTCCGTGGGACTACGGCACCATGGGATTCGCCATGCTGGGCGTATCCATTCCGCATTTCGTCATGGGGCCGCTGTTGATCCTGATATTTTCCGTCGGACTGGGCTGGTTTCCGGTGAGCGGCCGGGAAGGGCTGCTCTCCCTGGTATTGCCGGCCGTGACGCTGGGCACGGCCCTGGCTGCGGTATTGTCGCGCATGGTGCGCGCCTCATTGCTGGAAGTGCTCAACGAGGATTATATCCGCACCGCGCGCGCCAAGGGTCTGGATGAGCGGCGGGTGGTCTGGCGTCATGCGCTGCGCAATGCCCTGTTGCCGGTGGTTACTTTGCTGGGTTTGCAACTGGGCGCCTTGCTCGGCGGCGCAGTGATTACCGAGGCGGTATTCTCCTGGCCGGGTATCGGTCAGTTGACCGTGGAGGCGATCCAGCGGCGCGATTATCCGGTGGTGCAGGCCTGCGTGCTCCTGATCAGTCTGACCTATGTGGTGGTCAACACCCTCACTGATCTCGTCTATGCCTGGCTGGACCCGCGGGTGCGCCTGGGCGAGGGGGAGTGACGGTGACCCTCTGGTATCGCAATGTACCGCTCCTGATTCTGGCCCTGTGGCTGCTGATGGCCTTGCTCGGGGTCCTGTTCAACCTGGAGCCTGACAAGATTCATCTCGACAAGATTCTGGCCACAGGCGGTGCGGATGCCTGGCTCGGCTATGATGACCTGGGCCGTCCACTCTGGGACCGCCTGGTGATGGGGGCAGGCACCTCGTTCTTTGTAGCCGCCGGCGTGGTGACGGTCTCGGTGGTCGTCGGCACCATGATCGGCGCCAGCAGTGCCTACTTCGGCGGCTGGCTGGATCATGTCATCGTGCGGGTGATCGATATCTTTTTAGCCTTCCCGGGAATACTGCTGGCCATCGCCCTGTCCGGCCTGCTGGGGCCGGGTATCGACAATGTCATCATCGCCCTGTGTGTGGTCGGCTGGGTCGGCTTTGCCCGTTTGTCGCGTGCGCAGGTATTGTCCATCAAGCACCGCGAACACGTACAGGCGGCAATTGCCCTGGGGATCAAACCGTTTCAGATCATTATTCGCCATCTGTTGCCCCTGATCGTGGCGCCGCTGATTATCGAGGCCACCTTCGGCATCGCCAGTGTGGTGATTGCCGAGGCCGGCCTATCGTTTCTCGGACTGGGCGTGCAACCGCCCGAGGCCTCCTGGGG
>MGXL01000008.1:14506-14649 GCA_001801365.1 Gammaproteobacteria bacterium RBG_16_57_12
CCTCGACTCTGAAGATCGGGAGCTGTTGCGCCATCCGCTGGTCGGCGGGCTGATCCTGTTCAGCCGCAACTATGAATCACCGGAACAATTGCGGACCCTGGTCGATGAAATTCATGAACTGCGCCATCCGCGCCTGCTGGTGG
>MGXL01000008.1:14734-17445 GCA_001801365.1 Gammaproteobacteria bacterium RBG_16_57_12
TCCCGCCGATGCGCTGCTTTGGCCAGATCTATGAAAAGGACAAAAAGCGCGCTAAGGCCCTGGCCGAAACCTGCGGCTGGCTGATCGGCAGCGAACTGCGTGCCGCCGGCGTGGATTTCAGTTTCACGCCGGTGCTGGACCTGGATTACGGCGTGAGCACGGTGATTGGCGACCGCGCCTTTCATCGCGATCCGCAAATCGTCGCCGACCTGGCCCATGCCCTGATGCAGGGCCTGCACTATGCCGGCATGGCGGCGGTGGGCAAGCACTTTCCGGGCCACGGCGCCATAGCGGCGGATTCCCACACCGACATCCCGCGTGATGAGAGGCGCTATGAGGATGTCCATGCCGAAGATATCGTGCCCTTCGAACGCATGATCCACTTCGGCCTGGCGGCCATCATGCCGGCCCATGTCATCTACACCCGGGTCGATGCCCTGCCGGCCGGATTCTCGCCCTTCTGGTTGAAGGAAGTGCTGCGCCAGCGCCTGGGTTTTCAGGGCGTGATCTTCAGCGATGACCTGAGCATGGCGGGTGCCACGGTGATGGGTGATTATGTCATGCGCGCCAGGGCGGCGCTGGAGGCCGGTTGCGATATGGCGCTGGTGTGTAACAATAGGGCGGCGGTGCGTGAGGTGCTGCAGGGTTTCGACGCCTACCATAATCCGGTCTCCCAGATGCGGCTGGTGCGCATGCATGGCCGCTTCCAGCTCAGCCGCGGCGATCTGCTGCAGGACAGCGTGTGGCTGGATGCGGTGAAACAGCTCAACAAGCTCAACGATGTGGTTGCGTTGCAGCTGCCAGGCATGTCTTGAGGGAATTTGATGAAACTCGAACAACTCTGGGCCGATCTTGAGGCCATGCAGGCTGAAGCGGGCTGGTTGACCGAGGTCATTGTGGTGGCGGCCGTGATACTGACGGCCAATTTTGCCCTCAGCTTACTGCTCAACCGTCTTTATGTGAAATCACAGGCTACGACAAATCCCTGGGATGACGCCATTATCGATGCCCTGCGCAAGCCGCTGGCCCTGCTGGTGTGGATCATCGGTATCGCCTTCGCCATATATATTGTCCATTCCAAAACACAGGCGACCATCCTGGAAGCGGCAGGACCGATCCGCAATGTCGGCATCATCGCCTGTTTTGCCTGGTTTCTGATCCGTTTCATCAAGGGTGTCGAGAAAAACGTCATTGAGCGCCGCCAGCAGATCGGCATGGCCGTCGACAAGGTCACGGTCGATGCCCTGGGCAAGGTGCTGCGGGTATCGGTCATCATTATCGCCACCCTGGTTACCCTCCAGACCCTGGGCTTCAGCATCTCCGGGGTATTGGCCTTCGGCGGTATCGGCGGGCTGGCGGTTGGTCTGGCGGCCAAGGACCTGCTGGCAAATTTCTTTGGCGGCTTGATGATCTACCTGGACCGCCCCTTCACCATCGGCGACACCGTGCGCTCACCCGACCGGAATATCGAAGGCACGGTGGAGCATATCGGCTGGCGCCTGACGCACATCCGCACCCCGGACAAGCGGCCGCTGTATGTACCCAACGCGGTGTTTACCACGATTACCGTGGAAAATACTTCCCGCATGAGTCACCGGCACATCAATGAAATTATCGGGATCCGCTATTCCGATCTCGATAAGATGCAGCCTATTGTGACGGCGATTCGTGAATTGCTCAGTCAGCAGCCAGGCATCGATACCAGCCAGAAAATGATGGTCAATTTCACCAGCTTCGGCCCTTCGTCGCTGGACATCCTGGTACATGCCTTCACCTTTACCACCGAGCAGGCGGACTTCCAGAACCTCAAGCAGGAAATCCTGTTGGGGATCGCGGACATCATCGCCCGGCACGGCGCTGAGATCGCCTTTCCGACCACCACGGTGCATCTGCCCGATGCTGTGATCTTGAAGGAAACCCGAGGAACTGGTTAAGTGGCGCGGTATAATGACATAGTGCATTACCGAGGGTAAACCCAGTGGCAGATAAATTGCTGATCATTCTGATGAACACCGAACTGTCGCAGGTGGAGTTAGTGGCGGAGGCCATTGATCAGGCGCGGACCGCGGCCTCCATGGAATATAAAGTGGAAGTGGTTTTTACCGGCCAGGCCGGCCAGCTGGCGGTGCAGGGCCATGCCGAAAAGCTGCCGCTGGGCCGCGCGGGCATCCGGAACATCTACCAGGCGATCCAGGATGCCAGCCAGGCCGGGGTGATCTTCAAGGTCTGCTCGTCGGCCCTGGGCGCGGGCGATATTGAGCTGATTCCAGAAATCACTGAAACCGTCGGTGAGACCTATATCATCAGCGAGGCCATGGATGACGAGACCGTAACCTTTACTTATTGAAAGAGCGAACATGCCATTAAGCCGCCAGGAAGTTGAAACCGTCGCCCGCGAGGCGGACTGTCTATACAATCAGTCGCAAGTAGAGGCCGCGCTGGATGCCATGGCGCGCGAGATCGGCGCGGCTATGGGCGACCAACTGCCTCTGGTGCTCTGTGTCATGACCGGGGGTATCATTCCGGCGGGGCATTTGCTGACTCGCCTGCATTTCCCCCTGGAGGTCGATTACCTCCATGCCACCCGCTATCAGGGCAAGACCGAGGGCGGCCAGCTGCACTGGATCGCGCGGCCGCGTCTGGCCATCAAGGATCGCTGCGTGCTGATCGTGGACGATATCCTGGATGTCGGCGCCACGCTGGCGGCCATC
>MGXL01000008.1:17603-17871 GCA_001801365.1 Gammaproteobacteria bacterium RBG_16_57_12
GCAACATGCCCGGCATCTATGCACTAAAAGACAGTTAATCGAGGTATCCGTGACAGAACTGGCTATCATCGGCGGCACCGGGCTGACCGCCCTGGAAAATCTGGCGATCACGCATCGCGAGGTCATTCAAACACCCTATGGCGAGCCCTCCGGCCCGCTGACGGTTGGTGAACTCTTCGGACACAAGGTGGTTTTCCTGCCCCGCCACGGTTCCGATCACACCATACCGCCGCACCGCATCAACTATCGCGCCAACATCTGGGCTTTG
>MGXL01000008.1:17885-18219 GCA_001801365.1 Gammaproteobacteria bacterium RBG_16_57_12
GAAATGCGTCATCGCCGTCGCCGCCGTCGGTGGTATCAATGCGAACATGGGCCCGGGCAAACTGGTCGTGCCCGACCAGATCATCGATTACACCTGGTCGCGCGGTCATACCTACTTTGAAGACGGATTGGAAAACGTCGTCCACATCGACTTCACCCATCCCTATAATTCCGGCATCCGCCAGAAGCTGTTGACCGCCGCCAAATCTGCCGGCATGGCGGTCATCGACGGAGGCACCTATGGCGCCACGCAGGGACCGCGCCTGGAGACTGCCGCCGAGATCGATCGCATGGAGCGGGATGGCTGTGATCTCGTCGGCATGACCGGCATGCCG
>MGXL01000008.1:18246-19821 GCA_001801365.1 Gammaproteobacteria bacterium RBG_16_57_12
CTCTGTTATGCCACCCTGGCGGTCGTGGCCAATATGGCTGCCGGGCGCGGTGCGGGGGAGATATCCATGGAAGAGATCGACGCCACCCTCGTCGAGGGGATGGGCAAGGTGCGCAGCCTGCTGAGCCATGTGGTTAAATTGATTTAAGACAATCAATCAGCAGGAGAAGTAACGCTATCCTCGGCGGGCGCTTCCTCGGGCGCATCAACGGCAGGCGGCTGTTTTTCCGGCGCGGCTGCCTGGCCATAAGGCCGGATGACCGCCAGCATGCCGAAGGCCGGATGGTCGAAATAATGCAGTTCCTTGCTGCGCATGCGGCGGGTCTCGCGCAGGGCGTAATAGCGGGGTGTGGTAATCGTTGCCGCCTGAGTGGGGCTGGCGGCCACATCCGGCGGGGTATCTGATGCTTTACCGTCCGGTCCTTCCTGAGCGGGGGGCATCTCTACCGGCGTCTGCTGCGGCAGGTTAAAGATCAAATCTGCCGAGATGTGCAAATAGCGGTTTATGGCCACGGTGATGGTGCCAAACACCTGCTCCGTGGCGAGCGACTGCTCATCCGCCTCGAACTTGCCTGTGCCTGCATCGTCACCGGATGGGCCGGCCTGCAGGGGATTGGCGCCGCTGTAGATGATTACCGGCTGCGCTTGGGTGCGCTCCAGCACCGGCTGGCGCCAGCCGGTATGCAGCAACACCCGGTACCCGGACTTTGCGGCAAGCCGTTTTGCCTCGGGAGCCAGATGTAATTCATTCGGGCCAAGCACCTCAAAAGCAACCGGTGTCTGTCCTTCGTGGTCGGTCACCAGCGATACAGCGCTATCGAATTGCGGGAGTGTATTATCCAGCGGCCATTTCTCTGAATCGAGTGATTCCTGGCTATGATGATCGAAAATGATCAGCTCCACTTCATACCAGCGTAATTCTTCATCAGCCGCCTGGCTTGCGGTCGTGGTGAATAGCATCGATACTAATAAAATCGTCAGCAGTTGTTTCATGTGGTTTGTGAGTTCAATTGATTACAGGAGTCGCCCATGGCAGTCCGAAAAGTCCTGCGTATCGGCCATCCGCTACTGCTGGAGAAGGCCGAACCCGTCAAGGAGTTTAACACGAAGAGCCTCAATGCGCTCATCGAAGATATGTTCGACACCATGGACGCAATGAACGGCGCCGGGCTGGCGGCGCCACAGATCGGTGTCAGCCAGCGGGTGGTGATTTTTGGTGTCGAAGCCAACCCGCGCTACCCGGAGGTCGAGGCTGTCCCCACCACCATACTGATAAATCCCAGGATCGAACCGAAGGATACTGGCATGGAAGACGGCTGGGAAGGCTGCCTCAGCGTGCCCGGCCTGCGGGGTCTGGTGCCCAGATATACCCGCATCCACTATCGCGGTTTCGACCAGTTCGGTAATCCCATCGACCGTGAAGCCCATGGCTTCCATGCCCGTGTGGTACAGCATGAGTGCGACCATCTCGATGGCATTCTCTATCCATTGCGCATCAAGGATCTGCGCCAGTTCGGCTTTGAAGAGGAATTGTTCGGCACCGTTCACGATATGTAGGTGGTCTTTATTGACCCGT
>MGXL01000009.1:0-3417 GCA_001801365.1 Gammaproteobacteria bacterium RBG_16_57_12
ACTTCAAAGCGATTAAACAGCATCTTGCGCACCGCCATTTCATAGATCACGGCATTGAGCCAGTCCGCCAGCAGGTATTCCCTGTCCGGCGCCTCACATTCGATGTCGACCACATCACAGCCATCCACCCGATCCGGCTCGGTGATGACCGCCATCATGGCCAGCGCGGCCTGCTCGAAGGCGCCTGCCGGTGATGGGGCAATACCCCGGACCCCGATATCCGCCTGATGAGAAAAATGTTCCCAGTGTTGTCCGTTGATGGTCATGTGGCTACTGGTATGAAAAGAAAGCCCGGAAAAACCGGGCTTTCGGGGGCGATCGGAAAACCGATCATTCCACCTTGATGGTGCGCCGTTTGCTCGTCTTGATCTTGGGCAAAGTAAGCTCCAGCATACCGTTGTTAAATGTCGCCTTGGCCTTGTTGGTGTCCACCTCGCAGGGCAGGCTGACGGTGCGGGTGAAGGCGCCGCGCGAAATCTCGGCGCGGTAATAATCGCCCTTTTCCTCCTTCTGCTCGCGTTGGGTGCTGCCCTTGATCGTTACGGTGGATTCCGTCAGGGAAATATCGAGATCCTTTTTCTCGACACCCGGAATCTCCGCCTTGACCACCACTTCATTTTCACGATCGATGACATCGACCTTGGGCACATGCCCCTCGAAGGGCAGCTTCAACTCACCCAAGGTACTGGGCCACTCCAGGCGCATGGGATGCCACCAGCGCGGGAAGAAACTTTCAAACATGCGGTCCATTTCCTCGAAGGGGTTCAGGGGCCGCTCCGGTGTCGCCTTCTGCACGGATTGCCCGGCCGCCTTGGCCGCTTCGGTTTTCTTTTTGATGTCTTTCTCTGTCTTCGCCATGGTGATTGCTCCTTAGGTTAGTCAGCATTAAGAAGATCGAATACCGGATTGACGGGTTCTTACTGATTTCAGTGCGGATAAAATATTTATACTCCTGTTGCGCGCCGGAATAAAGCGCATTTTTTCCTGTTTTCCCCAGCAGTAGGATGGGTGGAGCGAAGCGCAACCCATCATCACGCTGGCATCAGGATGGCTGACCCCGTTCATCCAGCTGGTGCAGCCGTTCGTAGTGCCGGCGTTGCTCCTTGTTCAAATGCTCCGGCACATGCACGGAAATGTGTATCAACAGATCACCCCGGCCACCGCCGTCGAAATGTTTCAGCCCTTTGCCCTTGAGGCGCAAAACCTCGTCCGGCTGCGTGCCTGCCGGTACCTTCACCTCCACATCGCCCTCCAGGGTCGGCACCCTGATATGCGTGCCCAGCACCGCATCGGCCACCTCAATGGTTTCATCCCGCCAGAGATTCTGTCCATCCCGCGCGAAACGCGGGTCGGGCGCGCTATGCACCACCACATACAGATCGCCGGGTGGACCGCCTTCCTGGCGGCTGGGCATACCGTGCGCCGGGATGCGTAATACCATACCTTCCTCGATACCCACCGGTACGGTGACCTTGAGGGTTTCCATGCGCAGCGTTTTTCCTGTCCCGTCACATTGGTCACACGGTTGCTCAATCACCTGCCCCGCGCCGTGGCACTCCGGACAGGTGATCATCTGCTGCAGGGCGATACCGCCCTTGTGCTGCTGGCGGATGATCTTCTGTCCGGTGCCGTCGCAGGCCGTGCATTTGCGGGGTTGAGTGCCCGCCTTGGCGCCACTGCCCTGGCAGGATGCACAGGTGACCGGCCGGTGGACTGGTACCTTCGCCGTCCCTCCGGCATTGACCTGTTCCAGCGTGATGGTCAAATGGGTCTCGAGGTCATTGCCCTTGACCGGCCCGGCGCGGCGCTGCCGGAACAGCCGGTCGAACAGCCCGCCGCCCAGGCCGAAATCAAAGCCCAGGCCGCCGAAGATGTCGTCAAAGTCGATACCGCTGAACAGATCCTCCGGCGTGACGCCGGCCACTCCGGCAAAACCCCGGGCATCATACTCGGCCCGTTTCTTGGGGTCGGAGAGCATGCCGTAGGCCTCGGCGATCTCCTTGAAACGCTCTTCGGCCTCCGGCGATTTGTTGCGATCCGGGTGATAGCGCATGGCCAGGGTGCGGAAGGCATTCTTGATCGCCTTCTGATCGGCATCGCGCGCAACACCGAGCACTTCATAATAATCCCGTTTGGCTTCGCTCATCTGAATGGACTGCCGGGTTAAGGGGTTTCCTCAAACTCAGTGTCCACGACGCGGCTACGTCTTCCGGCGCGTTCAGACCTGTCATCACCGGCTTCCTCATGCCCCGGCTTGCCATAGGGGACATGGGTTTCGGCATAGGGACCTGATTTGGGCGCCCCGGGGCTATGGGCGTAAATGGCCACGCCGGCTTCCTTGAGCAATTTCTTGAGCTTCTCGGCCTGCTGCGTGGCGGCATCGGTGTCGTGTTTGTTGATCGCCTGACGCGTCGCTGTTATTCCGGCGTTGAGATTATCACGCATCTCGCCGGCCAGCCGGGCGCTGAAATCCGCCAGCAGCTTTTCCGCCTGATAGCAGGTGGCATCGGCATTGTTCAGTTGTTCGGCATCGGCGCGGCGTTTTTTGTCTTCCTCGGCATACTGGGTGGCCTCGTTGATCATGCGTTGCTTGTCTTCCTCAGCCAGACGTGTGGACCCGGAGATGCTGATCGACTGAGTCTTGCTGCTGGCCATATCCTTGGCCGAGACATTGAGGATGCCGTTGGAGTCGATATCAAAGGTCACTTCAATCTTGGGTACGCCGCGCGGGGCGGGTGGAATGCCCTGCAGGGTAAACTCACCGAGGCTGGTGTTATCGGCGGACATCGGCCGCTCGCCCTGATAGACGTGTATGGTAACGCTGGTCTGCAGATCCGCTGCGGTGGTAAAGACCTCGGTGCGCTTCACCGGAACGGGTGTATTGCGCGGAATCAGTTCCGTCGCCACACCGCCCAGCGTCTCCACGCCCAGGGTCAGGGGCGTCACGTCCACCAGCACCAGATCCTTCACCTCACCACTCAACACGCCGGCCTGAATCGCCGCGCCACAGGCCACACATTCCATGGGGTCGACACCCCGTTCGGCCGACCGCCCGAACATCTCCTCGAAAAAGGCGCGCAGGGCCGGCATACGGGTAGGTCCGCCTACCAGCACAATGCGATCGATCTGCTTCGGTTCCAACCCCGCATCACGCAGGGCCTGCTGGATCGGGGCACGGCAACGTTCGATCACACTGCGGACCAGCCGTTCCAGCTCGGTGCGCAGTATATCCATTTCCAGATGTACCGGCTGACCCTGCTGGCTGGTCAGATAAGGCAGGCTGATATGCGCGCTGTTGCTGGTGGATAACTCGATCTTGGCCATTTCCGCTGCTTCCAGCAGCCGGGCCTTGGCCAGCCGATCCTTGCTTACGTCTACACCGTGCCTTTCTTTGACCTGCTCCAGCAGATAATCACG
>MGXL01000009.1:3466-3583 GCA_001801365.1 Gammaproteobacteria bacterium RBG_16_57_12
GCCTTGACCTCGAACACACCCTTGCCGAATTCCATGATGGTGACATCCAGGGTGCCGCCGCCGAAATCGATCACGGCGATGCGCAACTCTTCCGCCAGTCGGTCCAGGCCATAGGCC
>MGXL01000009.1:3601-17098 GCA_001801365.1 Gammaproteobacteria bacterium RBG_16_57_12
TCATTGACCAGCCGCACCACCTCGAGGCCCGCGATGCGGCAGGCATCCTTGGTGGCGCTGCGCTGATTGTCATCAAAATAGGCCGGCACCGTCACCACCGCCTTTTCCACCGGCTCGCCGAGAAAGGCCTCGGCATCGCGTTTGATTTTTTGCAACAGAAAGGCCGAGAGCTGTTCGGGACTGAACAGGTGTTCGCGCAATTTGATCTTTTCCCGCAGCCCCATGCGGCGCTTGAACGCCGTCACGGTGCCCTCGGGGTTGGTGGTGGCCTGACGCCGCGCCGGCTCGCCCACCAGGGTCTGGCCATCGGCGGTGATGGCGACATAGCTGGGAAAGGCCTTGCCGCCGATGCTGATGCCCTCCGCGCTGGGGATGATGACCGGCCGGCCGCCGCGCAATACCGCGGCGGCTGAATTTGATGTCCCAAGATCAATACCGATTATCGCCATGATATCCGCTCACTTTCTTATCGTTATCAAATCCTGCGAGATGCTGTTATCCAAGTAACACGCCCTCTTCCTTGCGCGCACGCTTTTTCTTCCCGGCAACCGTTCGCTGCGGCTGTTCACTGCCGCGCACGATGAAACGCCCGTTGAGTCGATCCAGCTTCTCCATGATACCGGTATATTCCAGCTCCGACATGGGCAACATGGCCGCGCCAAAAAATCCCTGCCGGCGTATTTCCTGTGCCTTGTCCGCCACATGGGACCGCACGCTGTCCCAGAAGGGATGGGCAAACACATCGACGGCTTCGGTGAATTTTCCCCGATGCATGGCAAAGGCGGCGCAGCTCACGATGGGCGGCCCATCGAAATAACTGATGCCGGAGTCAAGGCGGACCGGCATTAACGGCATTTGATGGGAGCCGCGCATGGCGCCGGCCACCAGGGGGCCAATGGCATAAGGGGCCAACACCTCGCCGGTGGCGGGGAAATCCTTCTGTACCCGCAGCAGCATGACCGGGTCGTCCTTCCCGGTATATTTGCCCGCGATATTATGCAGGCGCGACGTGGATACCACTGCGGCCTGTTCGCCGCTGGCGCGCGACCAGATGGACTCGACTACATAGCGCTCGGTGTCGCGCAGCAATGCCGCGATATCATAAAGCTCCTCCGGCGCCTGCAATTCTATGATGCGATCACCCTCGGTGTGATTGACATCCATGATGACAAAGCGGAATCCCTGCGCCATGCCCGGCGCCAACATCAGGCCGGGGGTGTTCATGGGATCGGCAAAGGCCAGATAGAGCGGTAAATTGAAGGCGCCGGGATCGGTCTTGTCCGCAGCGAAAAACAGAAAGGGCTCGTTGGGGCGTTCCTCAAATTCCATTTCCGCGACCGCCGGCCCCATGCCGCGCACATTGCCGGAAAAAGCATCTTTCAATAAATCCTGACCGGCCCCGTAGAGTCCCTGTTGTTTCGCCACTTCGGTCCCCGCCAGGAAGGCGTCCCAGGCCAGTTTATGGATAGCCGGATCCGCCATACCGCGCTCATGGCTCATGACGATGGCGATATCATCACCGGTGGCGCTGATATAGTGATCGCGCAATAATTTGTTGCTGTATTGGTTGACATGCTGGCGAACCGCTTCCAGCAGTTGCCGGGACGGGCAGATATGTCCGCCGATGGAGCCGATATCCGCCTTGATGACGCTTAAGGTCAGTTTCATGGTACGATCCTCCCATTGTGATCGATCTCACTGCGGATGAATGTGGCGGGCTAGCAGGCTGCTAGGGATTGTCGGGATCACATCCTCCGCTCCTCACCCAAACCCCCTGCTCGCAGTGCAACAGCTCTCCGCTGCCGCTGCAGACATAGCTGCCGTCTTCATAGACGACATTATTGAAATAGCAAATGCCCTGCTCTTCCACTTCCTGCTCAAGCACCTCGAAGTCCTCGTCGGTTTCTTCCAGGATGGGCGAGGTTTTCGCCTCGGGATCCGGCGAGCCGACATTATGCAAATGTACTGGTTTGATCATTCATCCGTCCTCTTACAACATGCTGAAAAAAACTGATCAATCGACCAGATGATGCTTTCCGATCAGATGGACAGTGCTGGCCTGCGGCCCTGCCTCCCCGCTTTCCTCGCTGAAGCGCACTTCATCACCCACCTCCAGATCATCAAAATCAGCATTGATGATGCTATTGCGATGGAAGTAGATGCTGGCGCCGCCCGTGGTCATGATGCGCCCATAATTCTCCGCAGGATGAAGCTCGCTGATCTTGCCGTGCGGAGGCACCTCGTGGGTTTTAATGTCCCGCCGGTGCTTGCGCACATAGTCTTCGAGCTGGCGGCGCATGGCATCGAAGGCATCCCGTATCGCCACATAGGCGTCTTCATGGGACTGATGCGCCTGCGGTTCCCGGTTGGCCACCAGTTCCGCGCCCGGCAGGGTCAGATCGATCCGGACATGGAACAGGTTTCCCTGATGCTGATGCTTGTGCTGCGCCTCCACCACCACCCGGCAGCGCATGATCTGATCGCAGTAATGCTCCAGTTTCTCCACCTTTTCACGGATGGCGGCCTCCATGGCCTCGGACGGGTTCATATTGCGAAAGGTTACTTGTAATGGCAGTTTCATGGTATTGCCCTCCCTTTTGTTTCATTATTCCGCGATATGGCCGCCATGGCAACGGCCACACTCAAATTAACCGCACACCATACTTAAGCCGGGACATACCATATTATTCAAGTAGTTTTTCAGCACAACGGCGCTGGGGATCGCACACTCCGTGTCAGCCTTTCAAAGTGCTACTGAATATCTAGTTTTGCCGGGCCAGACACATGCTCCCCTGTCAATGGCACAAAGGCTACGTCCAGGATCTTTGTCGTGGTGATCTGGCCCTGTGCATCCTTCTCCACCAGGAGCAGCTCCTGGGGCAGATACGGCAGCCCGACGGGCAAGACCATCCGGCCACCCGGCTTAAGCTGATCCAGCAGCGCCGGCGGCAGATGGGTGGCAGCGGCGGTCAGGATGATCCCGTCGAACGGGGCATGCTCGGGCCAGCCTGCATAGCCATCGCCGATACGGGCCGTGACATTGTGATACCCGAGGCGCTGCAGGCGCTCCCGGGACAACCCGCCCAGTTCCGGGACGATTTCTAGAGTGTAGACATGTTTTACCAGCAGGGACAACACCGCGGCCTGGTAGCCGGAGCCGGTACCCACCTCCAGGATGATATCCTGCTTCTGCGGCTCAAGCAGATCAGTCATCAGGGCGACGATGTAAGGTTGCGATATGGTCTGGCCATAACCGATGCTCGCCGGTCCGTTTTCGTAGGCGAAACGGCGTGTCTCCTCAGGGACGAATTCATGCCGAGGTACTTTACGAATGGCATTCAGCACCCGGGGGGCCAGCGCATCCCTGCCTATGTAATGTCGGGTGTATTCAACCTCGGCGGCAATATCCTGCATCATTTTTTCAACTTGCCGCATAGCCGGGTTGCCTGCTGTATAGGTGAGTGAAAAAAAACGGATTAACTAATATTATGTTGTATCAATCCAGACAGGATGTAAATGGCGTTGATTTGGTGCAGAGACCGGGGGGGGCAGACGAAAAATAGTTATTCGGCAGTCATGTAACGGTTTCTACCGTTTTTCTTGGCGGCATACAGGGCCTCGTCCGCCTTGCTAACAAGTTCCTTGGACTGCATACCATGGTTCGGCGACATGGTCGCCACTCCAAGGCTGATAGTGACATGATCCGAGACACCGGAATATTCATGCGTCAGGTTCATGGTGTCGATACAGGAGCGCAATTTTTCAGCGATAGTCACGGCACCGGCCGCATCCGTGTCCGGAAGAATGACCACAAACTCCTCTCCTCCATACCGCGCCAGAGCATCACTGGTTCTTTTTAATGAGCGGCTGAGACAATTCGCCACCTGTTGCAGACATTCATCGCCCATCTGATGGCCGTAATTATCATTGAATTTCTTGAAATAATCGATATCGAGCAGGATCAGGGAAATATTCTTGCAATCGCGCACTGCTCTGCCCCATTCCTGCTCCAGCATTTCATCAAAATGCCGGCGATTGGATATGCCGGTCAATCCGTCCAGTACGGATAATCCATGCAGTATCTTGTTACTTTCTTCCAGCTTGCGGTTACTCTCCTCGAGCTTCTTTTGCAGATCCTGCAACTCCCGATAAGCCATGTCACGTTCGAGTTGCGCCATATAACTGCGCGAATAGGCCCTGATTCTGGCCACCATCTCGATCCTGTCGGGCAATTTCACCAGATAATCACTGGCGCCGTTGGCAAAGGCCTCGCTCTTGGCCTTGGGTTCTTCCTTGGTGGAAAGCACGATAACCGGCACGTTTGCCGTTTTTTCGTTGGCCCGATAAAATCGCAGCAAGGTATAGCCATCCACATCCGGCATGACCAAATCCTGCAGGATAATGGTTGGTCCAATTTCATTTGCCTTTGCAACAGCCCTGGATGGATCCTGGCAGTAATGAAACTCAATATCCACCTCTTCAGCCAGCATCCTCCGAATGGCTTCCGCCACCATCGGCTGATCATCCACGACCAGAACGCAGATTTTATGTTCTTCTGATGCCTGACTATCGTTATTCTTAGTTTTTTTCTTGTTCATTTCCTTATGTTCCAAATGCCAGATTGGTGCCCGTCACGGTTCTGTTAATCTCGCGGGCAATTTCACCTAGCGGCAGTATTTTGATTGCCGCATTCAATTCTACCGCCGCCTTTGGCATGCCATAAACCGCACAGGTTTCCTTGTTCTGGGCTATGGTATGGACACCAGCATTGCGTAACCGCAACAGACCTGCTGCGCCATCCGCCCCCATCCCGGTAAGCAGCACGGCAACCGCCTTGCCATGCCAGTTATCCGCCACGCTACCAAACAACACATTGACCGATGGTCGATAGACCAGACTGACCGGCTCTCGAGTGTAAGCCAATCGGCCGTTTTCATCCAGAACAAGATGATCATTGGTCCCTGACAACCAGACTTTTCCGGCCGCTAATTGATCCCCCGGCCTGGCCAATTGTACCGGAAGTGCCGATTTCTCATTCAACCATTCCGCCATACCCGCTGCAAAATGCTGATCAACATGCTGTACAATCACTACCGCCGCCCTGGTATCCTTGGATAAGTGGCGCAGGATTTCCGATAGCGCGTGCGGCCCTCCCGTCGAGGCGCCGATCACACAAAGCCACTGATCGCTTTTCTCCGGCCGCACCACCTTCATCTCTTTATGCTTTTTATGCTTTGCCTCGGCCTTGATGAGCCTTTTGACGGTCGATATCTTGCCCTGCAAACCTGCGGCTGCATCTTTGATAGCTCCACCCGGCATCAATATCGGCGTACTGATCGCATCCAGTGCGCCGGCGCCCATTGCCTCGAACACCATCGAGGCATTCTCCGTCACGGATGAAGTGACAATAAGGATAGGGCATGGCGCACTCTTCATAATCTCCCGGGTTGATTCCACGCCATTCATTTCAGGCATGATCAAATCCATCAATACAAGATCAGGACGATCATTCCTGCACATCGTGATCGCTTCTTTGCCATTACGCGCCACCCAGGCCACCTCGCATTCATCAATGCTGTTAACCGCCTGCTCCAGCACCCGGATTACCATGGCCATGTCATTGACTAACCCTATTCTCATGTTTCACCAATCAAATCATTAATTGCCGTAATAAGTGCTTCATCGTGAAAACTGCCTTTGGTCAGATAATAATCCGCGCCCGCCTCCATTCCCTGCTGACGGTCCTCATCACGGTCCTTATAGGATATAATGATGACGGGTATGCTGCTATAACTCCTGTCTGACTTGATCTTCCTGACCAGCTCGATTCCATTCATGCGGGGCATATCGATATCACTGATAATCAAATCATAGCGCTCTGCACGCACCGAATTCCATCCATCCACCCCATCGACCGCAGTCGTCACTACATATCCTTTGCTTTCCAGAATCTTGCGCACCACTTCCCTAACTGTTAATGAGTCGTCGATCACCAGGATTCTTTTAGTTTTCTCCACTGAATCTGGCTGCGCATGGCCAATGTTTTTGAGTCGCCCGGCTTTGACTATTGCATCGATTGCATTGATCATGTCCTCAACATCGACGATAAGCACCGGCGTTCCATCCTGCAACAGCGATGCCGAGCTGATATCCTTTAATTTGCCTAGTCTGGTGTCAATGGTCTGTATCGCCAATTCCTTTTGACCGATAAATTCATCCACCACCACGCCATAGGTTCGATAATCATCAGCGACAATAATTACCGGCAATTCATGCTTGCCTGGTCGGTCTCCTTGTATTTCCAGGACCTGATGCGCATCCACCAATCCTATGTGCTCACCATTGAGGGTGACGTATTGCTGTCCTTCCAGTATCTCTATCTCATCTGCCATGATTTTCACGGCCCGCGATATTCTGGCCAGGGGAAATGCATAAGGCTCTCCCGATATGTATACAATCAACGCTGATATGATTGATAGTGTCAGTGGCAACTGTAGATGGAATTTTGTCCCCTGCCCTACTGCGGTTGATATCTTGATATTGCCGCCGATCTCTCTTATGACAGCCTGCACAACATCGAGACCTACTCCACGACCCGATAAATCTGTTACATAATCGCGAGTCGAGAAATTAGGCAGGAACAGGAATTCCAGGATTTCATCCTCTGTGAGATCCTTTGCCATTTCTTCTTTTACCAGTCCTTTTTGAATTATCTTTCTCCGGATCACATCGCAGTCTATGCCCCTGCCATCATCCTCTACAGTTATGAATAGCATGCCTTCCTTATGAGCGGCAGAGACAATAATGGATGCCTGTTCAGACTTACCACCTTGCTGCCGCTCCTCAGGTGTTTCAATACCATGATCTAGGGCATTGCGCAGGATATGATTTAGCGGCGCCTCCATCTTCTCCAGCACATCCCTGTCGACATGTGTGCCGAGACCCAGGATCTCGAAATGCACCTTCTTGCCCAGACTGCGCGCGATCTCACGTACCATGCGCTGGTAGCCATGCACACCATCCGAAAATGGCCGCATCCGTGTTTCTATAGTTTCCTTATGCAGTCTGGCTGATAAACTGGTTATGCGCCGATCGTAGACATCAAGCTCTGCTATCTGATCCGACAGCAGCCTGCGCGCCTCAATGGCATATTTCTGGTTATCGATCAACAGCGGCATGATATGTCCGCTGTTGTTCACCTCTTCGAGCACTTCTCGCAGGTAATCAAAATATTCCACAATCCTGGTCTGTAGCTGCTTGACCTTGTACATCGAGGTAATATACGGTTGCAGCCAGCCCGTCTCAACCTTCACCTCTCCCGTAAGCCCCATCAGGCGATTCCATTTTTCGGATGATACCCGCAATATTCTCTGTGCTTCCTGTCCGCCGGCTGTCGAAGTGTTTCGGTTCTGTAATTTACCAGGCCTGCTTCGGCGTTGTGAGCCGTCAGTATCAGCACGATCCAGTATTTCGCTGGTTGCGGACTTGTCTATTTTTTCTGGATCCTTCCTGGCTACATAATTCTGCCCCGCCTGCACCGTTCTCTCTGCTATCCCTGTAATCGTCTCCAGCAACTCCGATAAATCAGTGCGATTGTGCTGCTCCCACTGATTAATATGCTCTTCCGGCTGGTTTGCGATCAGCTTGATTTTATCGGTGGCATTCAGCAAATGATCCATATCATCATTTGTTATAGATACTTTTCCTGCCTGTGCCGCTACAAATACATCCTCCATGACATGTGCTATCTGCACAATGGAATCCACTCCCACCATTCGCGCCGCTCCCTTGGTGGAATGAGAGGCACGCATCAATGCTTCCAGCAATGCGTCGTCGCTGTTATTGCGCTCTAGCTCCAGTAGTTTTTCCGACAGAATGCTGACCTGCTCCGATACCTCGGCCCTGAACAGATCCAGCATTGACGTATTGGATAATTCAACAAGATCATCGCTTTTATTCTGCTTTTCCTTTACATATGACGATTTTTTCTTTTTGCCGGCCTTTTTGACTGTCTTCTGATCCTGGCTCGTAATCGATGATAGCTTGTCGAGTATTGCGGATAGCTGTGCAGGATTTGAATCGCCCCATTTATGCATGGTCTCTTCATCCTGACGGGTTATTTCTGTGATGGTATCGGCTGCTGTCAGCAGGATATCTACGTGATCGGAATTGATATTCAGCTTGTTTTCCTGCGCGGCGACAAAGATATCCTCCAATGCATGGGCTATCCTGACCACTGCCTCAAACTGCATCAGCCGTGCCGCACCCTTAAGTGAATGTGAGGCACGCATCAGCTCTTCCAGCAATGCGTCGTCGCTGTTATTGCGCTCTAGCTCCAGTAGTTTTTCCGACAGAATGCTGACCTGCTCCGATACCTCGGCCCTGAACAGATCCAGCATTGACGTATTGGATAATTCAACAAGATCATCGCTTTTATTCTGCTTTTCCTTTACATATGACGATTTTTTCTTTTTGCCGGCCTTTTTGACTGTCTTCTGATCCTGGCTCGTAATCGATGATAGCTTGTCGAGTATTGCGGATAGCTGTGCAGGATTTGAATCGCCCCATTTATGCATGGTCTCTTCATC
This sequence comes from Gammaproteobacteria bacterium RBG_16_57_12, assembly GCA_001801365.1. GTDB lineage: Bacteria > Pseudomonadota > Gammaproteobacteria > RBG-16-57-12 > RBG-16-57-12 > RBG-16-57-12. The sequence goes on from MGXL01000009.1 coordinate 12,190, forward strand.
CTGACGGGTTATTTCTGTGATGGTATCGGCTGCTGTCAGCAGGATATCTACGTGATCGGAATTGATATTCAGCTTGTTTTCCTGCGCGGCGACAAAGATATCCTCCAATGCATGGGCTATCCTGACCACTGCCTCAAACTGCATCAGCCGTGCCGCACCCTTAAGTGAATGTGAGGCACGCATCAGCTCCTCGAGTGTCGTTTGGTTTCCTGGATCACCTTCCAGTGATAGCAGCTTTTCTTGCAATGTTTTGCATTGAGTTTCTGCCTCCATGCGGAAAAGATCCAGCATGGTCGTATCTGCGCCGCTCACCTGAAATTCCTCTCGAGCGATCCAAACAAATGATCCGCATTCAATAATCCGACATACCGCTCACGCCATTTAATCACGCCATACATGTAACTCGCGGACAGTCCTGACACGGTTGTCGGCACGCGCTCCAGAGTATCCTTGAAATAACGGAATATACTGCCGATTTCACTGACAGGAAATACGTATCGCTTTTTATTGTATTCGGCAACGATTATTCTCCTGTGCACCAGACGCGCCGAGGCGGATTCCTCATCATTCCCTTTTTGAATATTCAATAACGCCCCCAGAGAAAAGCAGGTTTCCACCTCGCCGCCGACATTGGCAAATCCTCGTATCACGGGATTTGTGTTGTGTGGAATTTTATGAATTGTTTTTATATCAGACACTTCCTTGAAGTGTATGGTCGGTAATGCCAGCCATTCATTGCCGATGCGGAATATTATTATTGATGTCCGGCGCTCTCTCGACTTGATCTGAGCTTCCGCGAGCATCCTCGCCCATTCCAGTTTGTATTCATTATCGATCGATCGATCATAGATTGCGTTGCTGGCGGATTTATAAACATCGCAATTATAGCAGTGGATAAACTCGGTCAATCGCGGACACCGATCAGGCGACCGTGACCATATTCCGATGGTATTCCAGCAATTCTCTACTGCTTTCTCGATTGCCTTTGCATTTGACATTGGCCGACTCTATTTCATTGGTGCTACTGATTGGTTTTTCGCTGTATGACCCGCTCGGCTCGCCGCCTGTACATGGATGCCTTTTCCTTATTACCCTGTATCTCTGACAGAGTATATAGCTGCATCAGGGCATCATGGTGATTTGGATCAAGATAAATTGCTCTCATGAAATATTCCTCCGAGAGCAGGACGTTGTCACTGGAATTTGCGAGGTTACCCATCAGATAGTAGAGCTGCGCCGAGACATAATTGGCAGACAACAATTGCTCACATAGCTTCTCCGCCTCCTGCAACATGCCTTTGTCTGCCAATGCAGTGATCTCGGCTATTTTTGCCTCTACATCGACCGCCTCTGATACAGAATTATTCTTATTGATTAAGGCAATATTCTCTTCAGCAACTCCTCTCGCGCTGTTTGTCGGTATTTTACCGCTTTTTTCCTTCGCCACTCTTACTGAATTTTCATATAACTGGTTGTTGTTCTCGGTGATCGCGCTCTTTGGCAATTCCGCTCCCGCTATTACATCATTCAGCGTGGCGGCATTGATCACATTGGCCCCCACCTTCAAATAAGCAAAAGATTGCGGAAAATCCAGGGGATTGAATCCCCATAGCGACAACCGCGCCGTCTCTGCCAGGCCCACAAACAGCACACCATCTGTCCTTAACAGCCGATAGAGAACCTTGATCGCCTTGTCCTTGGCGCTGCGATCAAAATAGATCAGAAGATTTCTGCAGAATAATATCTGATAGTACCCGCTCATATTGGAAAGCTGCTCATCAAACAGATTGCCAATCTTGAACTTGACTGTCTCCCTGACATTGTCATGCAGCTTATAACCACTCTCATGGGGGTCAAAGTATTTACTGCGCGCCACTATATCCTCGCCACGAAATGAATACTCGGAGTAAATGCCGGCCTTTGCGATATCGATGACACGATCAGATATATCAATAGCATCAATGGCAAACTGTTTCGGCGACATGCCCAATTCCAGCAGTATCATGGCTATTGAATAAGGCTCTTCTCCCGTGGCGCATGGAAGGCTCAGGATATTTAGCCGTTTGTTGGCGCATTGTGGCAGCCACTTGGTTTTCACATAATCCGCCAACGCATCAAATGGTACTTTATCCCTGAAAAACCAGGTTTCCGGTATCACCACCAGATTGATTAATTCGTTAAGCTCTATTTGCGATGCAGTAACCAGATCCTTATATTCTGCAACTGTGGCAGTACTTGATGCAGACATACGGTTGAATATTGCCTTTCTGATATGCTTCTCTCCAATAGATTCAGGTGATAAACCTATTTTTTCCCGCAGCATTTCTAATATTGGCGATATATCCATTTCACGACCTATCTGATAGATGATGTTTGTGCATTTCACGTCAATTGATTTCATCGAGGACAACGTCCGCCGCCTCGGCAAATACCAGCGAGTTCAAATCCAGCTCCTGCATGATGATGTCATCATCGTTTATAACCCGCCCCAGATATTCTCCATTTGCCAGGTTAAGTCCTGTTGCCGAGAATTTTCCTTCTTCATATTTTTTCGTATCAAGCACGCCTTCCACGAGAAAACCAATTCTTCTCATCAACCTGTCGTCGCCGATTCTTACTATTATGATTCGAGTACTGATTTTGTCCTCGCTGGGCCGCCCATATACCATTTGGCATAAATCAATTACAGGTATGGTCTCTCCTCGATAGTTGAAAATTCCAGTTAAATAGGCCGGCGCATGTGGTACTACACGCAGATATGCAAAAGGCACTATTTCCACTATTCGGTTAGTATTAATTACATAGCCTTCCTTGCCTATTTTTATCCTGACATATAGCATGGCTTACCGTACTCAGGATTTCTTGACTTTGAAGCTTGCGATACCCTCGTGGAGCGTACGGGCTGCCTCATTCAGATTCGTGATTACAACATTTGAATCACGCAATGACTCCACAGTCTGCTGAGCCGCCTCGCTCAGCTGAATCATGGATTGATTGATCTGATCGGCGCCCTTCGCCTGGAACTGCATACCTTCATGCACGGCTTCGAACCGCGGGGTCAAGGCCTGCACTTCCTCGATGATCTTGGCCAGTTGAACACTGATCTTGTTGACATCATTTACGCTATAGCCAACCTGTTCAGAGAACTTTTCCATACTCATCACGCCGGCTGACACCGCAGACTGCATCTCCTTGACCATCTGCTCAATATCCAGGGTGGCTACTGCTGTCTGATCCGCCAGTCTCCTGATTTCCTTGGCCACTACAGCAAAACCAAAACCATACTCACCGGCTTTTTCCGCTTCTATGGCGGCATTCAATGACAATAGGTTGGTCTGATCCGCCACCTTGGTAATAGTTGTGACTACAGAACTTATATTGGCCGCTTTTTCGTTAAGAACTTCGAATTTAGCCCCAATACTGCCTGCTGCGTTGACAACATTGGCCATCATTTCTTCCATGTGTCGCAGCCCGGAATGTCCCGACTCCGCCGATTTGGCGGTATTTTCGGCGACAATTGACACCTCTCTCATGGTGCTCACCAGCTCCTTGGCCGTCGCAGATATTTCCGTGGCTGTCGTGACGATATCATTGGTAGTGGCCGCCTGCTCCGCCACTGTGGCTTCCTGTTGCTTTGACGTTGCGGCTATTGACGTTGCAGATGATGTGACCTGGATTCCGGAGCACTGAACCTGGAAAACCAGTGCATTGAGGCTATCGATCATTCCCTGCACGCCCTTGGCCAATTGGCCAATCGCATCATCGCCAAGACCTTCCATCGTTCCTGTCAGATCACCCATGGAAGCCTTGCTGACATTGGATAATATAACGTCCACCCGGCGGCGCAGCGATTCAAGAGCCAGACGTTTTTCCTCGCTCGCCTCATTAATATAATTGATCATGATCTGTAACTGATGCGCCAATTCGCCAATGGCATCCTGGCCCGTAAACGGTACCCGGGCGGTATAATCACCTCCCGCCACCTTATTGACCACTCCGAGCAGTGCATCCACCTTCCGTTGAAGCTCGGCCGCCGCGGCCTGTTCTCTTTCCATTTGCTCATGTTCACGCTTGACCGCCGCATCCGTGACGTTCGACATCTCGTTGAACGCATTGGAGAGATCACCAATTTCATCTTCAAGCAGAGTGTGTGCCCTGATCTTCATATCTCCTTCGGATCTGCGGCGCACGACATTCAGCAGCATGGTCAAAGGATTGACCACCCAGGCTTTCAGCATCAGATTGACAAACACCAATCCCAGCAGCAAGGAAATGGTACTGGCCGTTATGGTCGCCCACATCTCCCTGGTGACGGCCTTATCTATGGATTCCAGGTTGATGCTCAACCTGACCGCGCCATTGATCGCACCATCCTGGACTTGATGGCATTGCAGGCAATCCACCCCGCGGGTATCCGTTGTCGCCTTGAAGGGCGTGATGACGGTCAGGAGATGCCGCCCCCCCACATCGCGTATTTCTTCGATCATCTCCCCGCCCAGGGCACGGCGATCAAGCTCGTCAACCGCCACTTCATCATCACTGCCTTTGCCAAACTGCTTTACGACGGGCTCACCTCTTAACATCCTCGCTTCAATTACGTTTTCCCTATTCAGCATCTTGTTCCGCAGGATTGAGCGCTGACTCATGGTGCCGGTCAGCATCATTGTATTTAAACTGTCAAAATAAAATGTCGTCAAATCCTTGGTTTGCTCAGTGATCAGATGCATCATCCGGGTTCGTTCGTGATTAACATTGTTTATGGTCTGCAGGGTGATTATTGCAGTAAATATCAATGCGACCACCAGATTGATCTTGCCACGCAGGGACATTTGCCGAAGGAATCGGTATTTGAAAAACAATTTATTGAGATTTTGATCTTTATTCACAATCTCAGCCCTCTGAGAAGATT
>MGXL01000009.1:17209-18511 GCA_001801365.1 Gammaproteobacteria bacterium RBG_16_57_12
AAACTTTAATTGAGTCCAGACAGGCAGAATAAGCTCAAAAGCAGGTGGTCTCATCATAGATATCCGCCTACGAGGGACTGATCTGGTGCTATCAGCGAGGATAATGACCTAGATAACTTTCGAGAATCTCTGGCCGCCGGCTTTTTCGCGCAGATAACGATCGAATACCATGCAAATATTGCGAATTAAAAGCCGCCCTGCCGCCTGTACGGTTATGGCTTGAGGCGTAACCATGAGCAGGCCATCCCTTTCCATCTCCGCCAGCTCCTGCAATTCCGTCGCAAAATATTCGGAAAATTTGAGCTTAAATAGCCTTTCCACATCGGCAATATCCAGCCTGAAATGGCAGATCAGCTCGGTGATGATGTGACGGCGCAATACGTCATCATCACTGAGCTCAACGCCCCGATAGACGGGCAGGCGGCCGGAATCGATAGATTTGTAATACTCATCGGTCGTCTTGAGATTCTGGGCATAACAGCGGGCAACCATCCCGATCGAGGTTACCCCCAGGCCAATCAGGTCACACTCCGCGCGTGTGGAATAGCCCTGAAAGTTTCGATACAGGCTGCCGTTGCGCTGCGCCACAGCCAGTTCATCATCCGGCTTGGCGAAGTGATCCATGCCGATGTAGACGTAACCGGCCCTGTTGAGCTGTTCGATGGTATGCTGCAGGATGTTGAGCTTTTCCGCCGGGAGGGGCAGATCCGCCTCATTGATGCGCCGCTGGGGTTTGAACAGCTCGGGCAGATGGGCGTAATTGAATACCGAGATACGGTCCGGGTCGACCGAAATGACCTTGTCCAGGGTCCGGGCGAAACTCTCCACGCTCTGGTAGGGCAGGCCGTAGATCAGATCGATACTGATGGAACGGAAACCCGATTGTCTGGCTTGGCGCAAAGCGAACAGGGTCTCTTCTTCCGACTGGATGCGATTGACCGCCTTTTGCACCTGGGGGTCAAAATCCTGCACCCCCATGCTCATGCGGTTGAAACCCAGCTCGCGCAATAAGGCAATGGTGTCGGCCCTGACCTCGCGCGGATCGATTTCGATGGAGTACTCGCCGCTGTCATCGTCCAGCAGGGTGAAATGCTGGCGCGTCGCGGCCATCAAATCGCGCATTTCCGCGTGGCTGATGAAGGTCGGGGTACCGCCGCCCCAGTGCAACTGGGTAACGACGCGGTTGGTGTCAAACAATTGCGCCTGCATGGCGATTTCCTGCTTCAGGCGCGTCAGGTAAGGGGCCGCCTTGCTGCGGTCCTTGGTCACGATCTTGTTGCAGCCGCAGTAAAAACACACGGT
>MGXL01000009.1:18521-28239 GCA_001801365.1 Gammaproteobacteria bacterium RBG_16_57_12
GGGATATGGAAGTACAGTGAAAGGGGCAGCGGAGAGGGTGCCTGGCGGCTCGCCTGGTTGGATAACTCGGCCCACTTACGGTAGTCCGCCTCACCAAAACCGCCGTGGAACTGCACGGCCGTGGGATAGGAGGTGTAGCGGGGCCCGGATTTATCGTATTTACGGATCAGCGCGGAATCAAAAATCAGGGTTTGATCCATTGTTTCCTCTCAAACATCATTAAATTAAGGTGAGTAAGTATAAGCCAGGCCTGAAAGACATCACAAAGGTTATTCATTCAAATAAGCCTTGAGCCCATTGCTTATTGGTTTATTTCATCCCGATATTCAACAAGTTGATTCCTGTCGAGCAGAAACACCCCTTCCCCGCCGCGCTCAAACTCCAGCCAGACGAAGGGCACCTCGGGGTAACGCTCCACCAGAGCCTGGGCGCTATTGCCCACCTCCACCACCAGCACTCCCTGCTCGGTAAGAAAATCCACAGCCTGGCGCAGTATTTTCACCACGATATCGAGCCCGTCCGCGCCGGCCGCCAGACCCAGCACCGGTTCATGATGATACTCCGACGCGAGGGCGGCCATGTCCGGGGCATCGACATAGGGAGGATTGCTGACGATCAGGTCATAGTGACGCCCGCCCAGTTGAGCAAATAAATCCGACTGGATCGCCTGCACGCAACCGTCCAGATGGTGCAGGTCGATGTTTTTCCGGCAGACCTCCAGCGCATCCGCCGAGACATCAACGGCGTCCACCTCGGCCTCCGGGAACATATGGGCACAGGCAATCGCGATACAGCCGCTGCCGGTACATAAATCCAGCACTCGACGGACCCCGCCGGGCTCCACCCAGGGCTCGAAGGCCTTTTCTATCAGCTCGGCGATGGGTGAACGCGGCACCAGCACCCGCTCATCGACATAGAATTTCAGGCCGGCAAACCAGGCCTCATGGGTAATATAGGCCGCGGGCACGCGTTCAGTGACGCGCCGCTGGATAAACTGAACCACCCGCTGTCGTTCGCTGAGAGTGAGCTGCCCGTTCAGCAAGGCATCCGGCATACCGCGGGGTAGATGCAGGGCGCTCAGCACCAGGTGCACCGCCTCGTCCAGGGCATTGTCGGTGCCGTGGCCAAAGACCAGGCCGGCCTGGGTGAAACGGCTCACCCCCCAGCGGATATAATCCCGCGCAGTTGACAGTTGCGTGACTGCTTCATCATACGTTTCCATCGAACCCAACCGCCCTTGTGCTGTTAAATCTGCACCACATCACTCTATAGCTAGGAGCTATTTTACATTATAATCTTGCGCTGGAAACCCGGGCGCAGGCCCAACACTCATCAATCCTCACAGAAGACACCATGGCACAATATATTTATACGATGAATCGGGTCGGCAAAGTCGTGCCGCCCAAGCGCGAAATCCTCAAGAACATCTCCCTGTCATTCTTTCCCGGGGCCAAGATTGGCGTACTCGGGCTCAATGGCTCGGGCAAATCGACCCTGCTGCGCATCATGGCCGGGGTGGACCAGGACTATATCGGCGAGGCGCGCCCGCAGCCGGGCATCAAAATCGGTTATCTGCCCCAGGAACCGCAGCTCGATCCAGGCAAGGACGTCCGTGGCAACGTGGAGGAAGGTGTCAAGGAGATCAAGGCCCTGCTCAACCGCTTCAATGAAATCAGTAACGCCTTCGCCGAGCCCGATGCCGACTTCGACAAGTTGCTTGCCGAACAGGCCGAGCTGCAGGATAAGATCGACGCCGCCAGCGCCTGGGATCTGGATCGTACCCTGGAAATCGCCGCCGACGCACTGCGTCTGCCGTCCTGGGATGCCGATGTGAGCAAGCTCTCCGGCGGCGAGTGCCGCCGCGTGGCGCTGTGCCGGCTGCTGCTGTCCAAGCCCGACATGCTGCTGCTGGACGAACCCACCAACCATCTGGATGCCGTGTCGGTTGCCTGGCTGGAGCGTTTCCTGCAGGAATATCCGGGCACCGTGGTGGCCATCACCCACGACCGCTATTTCCTCGACAATGTCGCCGGCTGGATCCTGGAGCTGGACCGCGGTCACGGCATACCCTGGGAGGGCAATTATTCTTCCTGGCTGGAGCAGAAGGGAAAACGCCTGGAGATCGAAGAGAAACAGGAAAGCGCCCATCAGCGCGCCATGAAGGCGGAGCTGGAATGGGTACGCAGCAATCCCAAGGGCCGCCATGCCAAGAGCAAGGCACGCCTGGCCCGCTTTGATGAACTGGCGTCTCAGGAATTCCAAAAACGCAGCGAGACCAAGGAAATCTACATCCCGCCGGGTGAGCGCCTGGGCGATCTGGTCATCGAGGCCAACAACATCGGCAAATCCTATGGCGATAGGCTGCTGTTCGATAACCTGAGCTTCCGTCTGCCACCTGGCGGCATCGTCGGTGTGATCGGACCCAATGGGGCGGGCAAAACCACCCTGTTCCGCATACTCTCCGGCACGGAAAAACCCGACGGTGGCGAGCTGCGCGTCGGCAACACGGTCCACCTGGCCTATGTCGATCAGATGCGTGACAGCCTGGATGGCAGCAAGACGGTGTGGCAACTGATTTCCGACGGGCAGGACATCATCACCGTCGGCAAATACGAGACCCCGTCCCGCGGTTATGTCAGCCGCTTCAATTTCAAGGGCGCCGACCAGCAGAAACTGGTCAAGGAACTCTCCGGCGGCGAGCGCAACCGCGTCCATCTGGCCAAGCTGCTCAAGAGCGGCGCCAATGTATTATTTCTGGACGAGCCCACCAACGATCTGGACGTGGAAACGCTGCGCGCCCTGGAAGAGGCCCTGCTGGACTTCCCGGGCTGTGCCGTGGTGATCTCGCACGATCGCTGGTTCCTGGATCGCATTGCCACGCACATCCTGGCCTTCGAGGGTGATAGCCATGTGGAGTGGTTCGAGGGTAATTACGCCGATTACGAAGCGGATCGCAAACGCCGCCTGGGCGCGGATGCCGAACAGCCGCACCGCCTCAAATACAAGCGGCTCACCGCCTGATGCAGATCAGGTCAGCAGTGCAATTAGGCGTACAGATCAATCATGCCATTATGCAGACGGGTGACTGTCATCTCGCTCAGCGACTGTCCATCCAGGGCATAATCCTCCTCGCCAGCGGTTAATCCGCTACTGTTGCCCTGCGGATGTTGCGCACCCTGCTGCTGACTGAAGGACTGGTGCGAGATGTTGGCGCCCTGAAGCGTCACCCCGGCATCGGCCAGCATTTCCCGCAGGCGTGGCAAGGCGGCTTCCACCGCGTCACGCACCGGGGCATGCTGTGAGGCAAAGGTGATGCTGGCCTGATCATGGTTCAGGCTGATGCGTATCTCCAGTGGACCCAGCCGCGGTGGGTTAAGCTGCAACTCGGCCACCTGGACATCCTGCTTGACCATCCACACCAGCCGCTCGCCGAAGGCCTCGCCCCAGCGCGGATGTTGCAGGGTCTGCGGCAGGGTCACCACCGCGGTTGTTGCCCGGCTATCGGTCAATGCCGCCGGCTGAGATGAACCCAGGCCATCCTGACGGTGCGCTGTCAGCGGGACGCCATCGTCCTGAGACAACAGCGCCTGGAACTCCGGATCCACAACCGTATCCTGAGCAGGATGAAGCTCGGCCTGCAGCGCCAAGACTGTCATGGCGGCGTTACGATTGCCCGTGGCATAAGGGGTGATCACCGGGCTATCGATATCAGGCGCTGCATCGCCCGTTTCACTACTCACCAGGGCGGAGAGCATTGCCGGCAGGTTGGCGACCGGCACCGCGGTCAACCTGGCTTCATCAACATCGCTCTGTGCCTCGGCCACGTGTTGTGACAGCTCGGCAGACATGTTCATATTTGACTGGACAACAAGCGAAAGTGCCGTCTCCCGTGGCACCGCCTCAGGCCACGGGCTGATGACCTCATCCCCCCCCGGCATATCGGTCACCAGGTCCGCAGGCTGCCCGGCCACCGGCGCTTCTCCTATCCCGAGAAGGGACAGATAGGATAGTGGATCCGGCACGGCAGCGGCTTGTGGCGGCATGGACTGTCCGGAAGACGGCAACCCTTTTCCGACCGGGGCCTCATCCGCCTTGCCGCCGGTAAGGCTGGACTGCTCGGCGGACAATATCTGCGAAAACTCCCCGGCCTCTGCTCCCGGCGGCTGCGCCGCGGGATTCAGCGCTGTTTCAGTGCTGGAAACCGGCAGTGGTAACATGACGCCTTGAGTCATTGTGAACCTCCGAGTCGATATCAAGCGATCGATAGGTTACTAGAGGCAATTACCATGCCAGACACTCGGCGGATTGAAACCATGGGAGCGGAGAACCGGGTATCAGGTTTATTCGCTTTTTTTATTCCTGCCGTAGTCGTGAATGGCGCGCTCGTCGGACTCCTTTTGCACACGCCGCTCTTCGCTACGCTGCTCATCGCTCTGATATCTGGCCACGGCATTGTCCAGCGCCTTGGTGCGGGTGCGTTTGGAAAACCACTGCTGCCGCTTCTCTTCCAGAATCTTGGCAGCCTGTTCCACCAGACCTTGCTGTTGTTCTATCCCTTTATCCAGATTCGCCAGAAATGCCCGGAAATCATGCATCTTGCGCGCACTCATCCCTACGGAACCCTCTCGCTGGAAACGCTCGGCATATTCCTGGCGGTATTTCAACAGGTCATCCAGGCGCGCCTGTTTATCATTCAGCACACGCATGCACTCGCCCAGCTCCCTGGCGGCAGTCATTTCCTTGGACTCGGCCATACGCACCAGCGGTTTAAGGCGTTCGGATTTGGTCATGGCAATTCCTGATTAAAATTTTGTGTGCGTAGCAGCAAACAGCAATTACTGTACCATGTTTGCAGTGATATCGGCTTCGTTATACTCTTTTCGACTAACCGGAAAGCATAGCCCAGCCATATCTCATGCCCAAGCTCATATTGTTCAACAAACCTTATGGCGTGCTCAGTCAGTTCAGCGGTGAGGCGCAGGAGCGCACGTTATCAGATTATATTGATCTTGCCGATATCTACCCGGCCGGACGCCTGGACAAGGACAGCGAAGGCCTGCTGCTGCTGACCGACGACGGCGCCTTGCAACACCGCATCAGCCACCCCCGGCATAAACTTGCGAAGGTGTACTGGGCGCAAGTCGAAGGGATGGTGGACGATGCAGCCCTGGCCGCACTGGCGGGCGGTGTTGAACTGAATGACGGCAGGACCTTGCCGGCACTGGCGCGCCGTATTGAGCCACCCGCCGTCTGGCCACGGACTCCTCCGATCCGTTATCGGGCCAACATCCCCACCACCTGGCTGGAGCTCACCCTGCGTGAGGGCCGCAACCGTCAGGTACGGCGCATGACTGCTGCGGTCGGTTACCCTACCCTGCGCCTGATCCGTTATGCTATCGGAGAGTGGACCCTGGCGGACCTTGCCCCGGGCGAGTGGAAAATCATCGAACTGCCGGCATTGCCTGCTGTGCCTCGGGGTAAAACGCCTCGCCGCAACACAACGGGCACAAAACCGAAACACAAACATCGATCAACAAGGTGAGGAATGACCATGGTGTGGGCACCCCGGGTAACCGTCGCGGCCATTATTGAACAGGATCGGCACTTTCTGCTAGTGCGGGAACAGATAGCCGACCGGATTTTGTATAACCAGCCGGCCGGCCATCTGGATGAAGGGGAATCCCTGTTACAGGCCGTGGTCCGTGAAACCCGTGAAGAAACCCGGCGGCACTTCACCCCAGAAGCGCTGCTCGGCGTCTACCACACCACCATGCCGGACAGTAATATCACCTACTTGCGTTTTGCCTTTATCGGCACCTGCTCGGAACCCGACACCCGCCTGGACTACGACAGCGGCATACTGGGCAATGAGTGGCTGACGCCGCAGGCGCTTCAGGCCTCCGCCTATTCCACCCGCAGCCCCCTGGTGCTGCGCTGCATGGAGGATTATCTTCTGGGGCAGCGCTTTCCGCTGGAGATCCTGCGTGACTGAATCTTGCCGCAAAAATGAATAACCAGGCAGCAAAGATCATCGTCGGCATGTCCGGCGGGGTCGATTCCTCGGTATCCGCACGGCTTCTGCTGCAGCAGGGCTATGCGGTGGAGGGTCTGTTCATGAAAAACTGGGATGACTACGATGATGACTTCTGCCCCGCGGCCCAGGATTTCCAGGACGCCCGCGCGGTCTGCGAGGAGCTGGAGATACCGCTGCACGCATGCAATTTCGCCCGCGAGTACTGGGACAGGGTATTTCAATATTTTCTGGCCGAATACCGCGCCGGCCGTACCCCCAACCCGGATGTCATGTGCAACAAGGAAATCAAGTTCAAGGTGTTTCTGGAGTACGCCCTGCGTCTCGGCGCCGACTACATCGCCACCGGGCATTACGCCCGGGTCGAGCAGCGCGACGGCCGGTTCCGCCTGCTCAAGCCGCGCGACCTCAACAAGGACCAGACTTATTTCTTACATACCCTGGGTCAACACGAGCTGGCCAGGACGCTGTTTCCGCTGCATGATCTCACCAAGCCCCAGGTGCGCGCCATGGCCACTGAGGCGGGTTTTCTCAATCATGATAAAAAAGACAGCACCGGTATCTGCTTTATCGGCGAACGGAGGTTCAAGGATTTTCTCAGCCGCTATCTGCCGGCCCAGCCCGGTGAGATGCGTACCCCGCAAGGCCAGGTGATGGGCCGGCACGATGGCCTGATGTATTACACCCTCGGTCAGCGCCAGGGCCTGGGCATCGGCGGCACCCGGGACTCCAGCGGTGAGCCGTGGTTTGTCGTGGCCAAGGACCTGGCGCGCAACATCCTGTATATCGCCCAGGGTCATGATCACCCCCTGTTATTCAGCACCCGGCTCGAGGCGATACAGTTGCATTGGGTCAGCCGCCAGACACCCCCGCAGTTACCGCTGCGCTGCCTGGCCAAGACCCGTTACCGCCAGCCCGACCAGTCGTGCCGCATCACAACCCTTGATGGGGAACGCTGCCAGGTCGAATTTGATCAACCGCAACGCGCCGTCACACCGGGGCAATCGGTGGTTTTTTATCACGACGGGGAATGCCTCGGTGGCGGCATTATCGAAAACAGCAACGCCCCTTTGGTAAACTGAAAGTATTACAGGAGATCATGTGAGCCATACCAGCAGAGACCGCACCATCGCCTTCGCCGGCGTCTTCCAGGCCGCCGATCTGGTGAATCAGATCGCCGTCGAGGGCAAGGTAGAGCCCATCGCCTTCAACACCAGCATCAACAGTTTATTCCAGACCAACCCCGCCACCACCGATGAGGTGTTTGGCGGTGTGGCCGGTATCGAGCGGGGCTTGCAGTGCCTGATCAAACAACTGGGCGCCAACCATCAGGGCCGCGATATCAACATCACCCGCTATGTGATCAGCCTGCTGCACCTGGAGCGCAAATTGAGCCGGCAGCACCAGATGCTGGACAAGATCGCCACGGGCATTGAAAAGGCTCAGGCGCAGTCAGTGCATTTTTCCACCACCCACTCCAATGTCATCGCCAATCTGGCCGGACTGTATCAGGAAACCGTCAGCAGCCTGACACCGCGCATCGTCGTCAGCGGCGCACAGGGTCATCTGACCGTGACGGAAAATGCCGAACAGGTGCGCGCGCTGCTGCTGGCGGGTATCCGCGCGGCCATCCTGTGGCGGCAATGCGGCGGGAAACGCTGGAAGTTGCTGTTCAGTCGCAATGAAATGCGCGCGGAGGTCAATCGCCTGCTTGGCGAGATACGAAATAAATAATGCTTACCGGCAGTTAGCCTCATCACCCACGGCATCATTATTGCCAATCACGTAATACAGCACCCTGGAGCCATTGGTGAAAAATACCAGACTCGATTGTGACTCCGGATATGACACCCAGATCTGTACCACACCATAGTGGCTGAAGCGGCGCACTGCTTTAGTGTCATAGGCCTTTTCCACATCCAGGGCATTGCTGGTCACACCGACGCCCTTATCGGTGAGAATATTATCGGCATAAACATCCACACGCCGCACAATACCGCCTATAGCCAGGACCTGGATATCACCCATATTGGTCGAGTCGCCCAGCACATAGTAGTGGCACTGATCCAGCACATATTGCTTTGCAGTTTTTTGCAGGTCCTGACGCAGGCTCTCCGAGGCCTCTGCCAGGGTCATGCCCAGCCTGAGCGGGCCAAGACCTTCCGCGCTCACCGTTTGCTGCCGGTAATACGTTTGCTCCGCAGCCGCCGGATGCGCAGCGCCCAGCACCAGCGCGGATAAAAGCAGAAATCCTGCACGCGTCATAATAGACCTCATTCGGCTGATGGAAGGCTCATTTTCCACAATTGCGGCAGAAGCTTCCGGGCCCGGCTCTCCACCGAAGGTATCCCGCTCGCCATTAAAGATTCAACCCTCATCAACACCCTGGGCGCATAGCGGTGATCCTGCCCGGCCAGCTCGGCCAGCCCCTGCAGGGCGAAGGTTTTCACGATACGGCTGTCATCCTCAAGATATCCCGACAGGATATTGAATACCCGTTGACGCTCCAGCCGGGTCAGGGTCAAACACGGCAGTATCTGGGCCATATGCCAGCGCACCTCCTTTTGCCCGATGGCGGCGAAGTCATTGATGAAGCATTTTTTGTAAGGGTCCAATGCCGCCGCATGGTCTCTGGAGTATTTCTCCAGGGCATCCGCCGTGCGCATACGCACGGCCGGATCCGGATGACACAGACCTTGCAGCAGATCTTCCAGCAATTGCGGGTGACGGCATAGATCGGAGACAACCTCCTCCGAGCGGCCTTTGCGGCGCAAGTCACCCGCGAGCAGCTTGTTCAGAATTTTGTTCGCCATATGTTTTGATGATGAAGGAACGAAGTTACATTATTTTTTCTAATACTACATGCCAACAGTAACCTGGTATTGACCGCACCCTCCGGTGTCGGGATTTTTTACACTTTATCATCTAACCCCTACATGTAAGCACATGTTATGCGGCGGCAATAGATCCTAATCTATTGTTGTTGAATCATATTATTTATTCATTTCGTGCGTGGCATATTTTATGCTAACTCAAATTATGAAGAACGTATTTTTCAACTAAATATGGAGAATAACATGAAAAAAACTCTTATTTATACCGCGCTGGCTCTGGCAATGCCATTGACCGCGCAGGCGACACCCTTTTCAGCAGGCGACGTTTTCGCAGCACTCTCCGGCCAGGTTCGGCACTATTCTTTGGCCGGGGTATTGCTGGATACGTATACCACGGGTGGCGGCAGTTTCAACACGGGCATGGCGTTTGACGCCACCGGGAATCTTTTCGTAACGAATTTTGGCATCAACCAAATCGGCAAGATTTCCGGGCCTAATGATCCGCACACAGCTTCAAACTTCGCCAGTCAAAGCGGCAATCCTGAAATGATCGTTTTCAACCTTGCAGGTGACGCTTATGTCAGCAGCGCCAGCACCGGGTATATTGGCAAGTACAATTCCGCCGGTACCCTATTAAATAGCATCGATGCCGGGAGCCGCGCCGACTTCATTGACCTGACTGCAGATCAAAACACGCTGTATTTCACCACGGAAGGCAATTTCATTGGCCGGATCGATGTCACCAGCGGACTGGTTTTGTCCAACTTTGCATCAGGAATTTCCGGCACTGCCTATGCATTGCGCATCCTCAGCGATGGCGGAGTCTTGTTGGCCGACAATATAGACGTCAAGC
>MGXL01000009.1:28253-32192 GCA_001801365.1 Gammaproteobacteria bacterium RBG_16_57_12
GGTAATCAAATCCAGACCTATGATGTCACAGGTGTAGATAACTTTTTCGCGCTAAACCTGAATCCAGATGGCACCTCATTCTGGAGCGGCAGTTATGGCAACGGGACATTGTATGAATTTGATTTGGCCACTGGCGCCAACACCCAGACGATTGCCACCGGCTCTGGATCTTTGTACGGTGTAGCCGTTTATGGTGAGGCCACGCAGGGCGGTGGATGCACGGTAAATTGCGGCGGCGGCACCATCCCCGAACCGGCCAGCATCCTGCTGATGGGCCTTGGTCTGCTGGGCATGGGCGCCATGAGGAAGCGCCACCTCTGATCAACCGATCATTGGCAGTAAACATATCAAACCCCGCGCCTGAAGCGGGGTTTTTTATTAGAGTACCCAGCATGTTCCTAGAGCGATTTGCGCACACTGATTGCCCCGCGAATCTGGCCTACGGAATAACCGGTGGCACGATCATTGGGATAATGCTGGTCAAGAGCGGACTTTACGGCGGGGCTGAGCTGATCCACGGGACCATGGCAACTGAGGCAGAGTGGCTGCACCGGCAGCGCTTTAACGTAGCGGTATTCATTGTCAACCTTCTCACCCTTTTCCAGTTGCGCAGGCGACTCGCCGGCGGCGGCACGCTTGTCGAAATCCTCGAGAGCCGCTTTCTCCCATGCATCAGGAATCGCGCGGGCATCATTGCGCGCCTTGAGGCTGACCCGCCTGATCTTCCAGCCGGTCTGTTGGGATATCTCGCCAGCGATCTTCGGCGCCATGTCCCTGCAGACGGCGATCGCCCCCTCGGGGCCTGATTTGTTGATCTCCTCCTGCAACACGGCAAGCAGCCGGGGCGGCAACGTGGTTGCCACCTTGCGCGCCTCATCCAGCATGGCGTCGTCACCGGCATTGGCAAACGTGGTTACAAAGGGAGTGATCAGCACAGCCGCTATCAGTAGTGTCTTCATGAAATTTTCCTTATGGTGGTTAGAGAGACGAACTCAGGGATACTGATGTTTCCTTGACTCGCCAAAACCGTGTAGGGCTGAAGAGCCGTGTGCGGGAGAACCGCACGCACGGTTCGGAGGGCGGGGAGGCGAGAGTCTTCCCGACCCCTATCATTTTTGAATTAGTCAGAGCTTACCTCGCTCATCGCCACGGCAGGCCGGTAGGCGTCGTGGCCCTTCATCTCCGTCAGCGGCCGCGGGCGCATGATGGCGTACCCCTGGGCATGATCCACCCCCAGGTCTTTGAGCTGGCCCAGGATAGCGTCGCTCTCCACACATTCCGCCACGGTCTGAATCCCCATCACATGCGCCACCTGGTTTATGGCCTCGGCCATGGCGCGCCCAACCCGGTCCTGCACGATGCTGCGCACGAAATTACCGTCGATCTTGAGGAAGTCCACCGGCAGCGCCTTGAGGTGCATAAACGAGCACATGCCGCAGCCGGAATCGTCCAGGGAGAACAGGCAGCCGAGCTTCTTGATCTCATGGATAAAGTGCGTCGCCTGGGTCAGGTGGGCGATCACCGCGGTTTCGGCAATCTCGATGCAGAGCGCGTGTCCCGGCACCTGGTATTCCTGCAGGAGCCGGTGGATAAAGCCGGCGAGGTCGGCATCGCCGAGTGAGGCGCCGGAGAGGTTGATGGCGTAAATCGGCAGCTCGCCTCCCGGCGTATGCCGATGCCTGGCGGCATAGTCCGCCACGGCATGGCGCAGCACCCAGCGGTCGATGGCCGGCATCAGGTTGTAGCGTTCCGCGGCTGGAATGAACGCCCCGGGTTCGACCAGATGGCCGTCTTCGTCCACCAGGCGCAGCAGGATTTCGTAGCGCAGGCGCTCGTGCGCGTGCGGGGCGAGTGGCGCGATCGGCTGGTAGCAGAGCGCAAAGCGATCCTCGTCCAGGGTCTGCATGAGGCGCGACGCCCACTGCATCTGTGCAGCACGCGCGGCCAGCTCGGCGTCGCCTGGCTCGTGCACATGTACGCGATTGCGGCCCTTTTCCTTGGCGACGTAACAGGCGGCGTCGGCGGCGCCCAGGGCGCTGCCCAGGCTTTCAGTGGCGGCGGTGAGCGCCACCACGCCGATGCTGGCGCCGACCGAAAATGGCCGGCCCTGCCACACAAACCGGAAATCCTGTACGACCTCGCGCAATTCATTCGCGATGCGCAACGCCTGATCCAGCGGGCAGTGTTCCAGCAGAATCCCGAACTCGTCGCCGCCGAGGCGCGCGAGCGTGTCGCGGTAGCGCATCTTTTCCTGCAGCAGGGCGCTGATCTGGTGCAGCAACCTGTCGCCCGCGGCATGACCGCAGGTGTCGTTGACCACCTTGAATTGATCGAGATCGAGATAGCACAGGGCGTCGTCGACCGCCAGCTCCCGGCGCGGTCTACCGACACCATCCCTGGCGCCGTCGACATGGTCGGCGCGTGCGTTCTCCAACACCCGAGTCAGGCGCCGTTCGAATTCGCGCCGGTTGACCAGACCGGTGAGTTGATCGTGCGTGGCCTGGTGGGAAAGCTGTTGTGCCATGGCCTGGGACTCGGTGACATCGCGGAACACGAGCACGGCGCCGGTGATGCGCTCGCCGCTGTGGATCGGATACGAGGAATATTCGGCGGAAAAGGAGCTCCCGTCCTTGTGCCATAAGGTCTCGACATGGGCGCGCACGGCCGTGCCCTTGCGAAAGGCGTCGTAGATCGGGCAGTCCCCGGCCGGATAGGGCGAGCCGTCCGCGCGGCTGTGGTGGATGCGCTCGTGGATGAGCTGGCCGAGGAGTTCGTCCCGGGTATAACCCAGCATCTTCAGGGCCGCCTCGTTGATGAAGTTGCAGCGGCCCTCGGTGTCGAGGCCATAGATCGCCTCGCCGGTGGATTCGAGCAACAGGCGGAAACGTTCCTCACTGGCGCGCATCGCTTGCTCGGCATGCCGGCGCGCGCCCAGTTCGTTGATGAGATTGGTGTTGGCCGACTCGAGCATCGTGGCCTGTTTCTCGAGCTGCGCCGTGCGCTTGGCCACCAGCTCCTCGAGACGGCGGCGGTGCCAGTGCAGCGCCTCTTCGACCTCCTTGTCCCGGGTGATGTCGACCAGCACACCCTGCAGAAACAACGGTTCGCCTGACTCGCCGCGCACCAGGCTCGCCTCGTCCAGGAACCAGCGCGCCTCCCCGGTCCGGGCGAGCAGGCGGTATTCGCAGCGCAGCGGTTCGCCGCTCTCGTAGCACTGCACGATCTCCGCGCGCACGCGCGCACAGTCTTCCGGGTGAAGCTGCTTGAGCAGCCGCTCAGGATCGGCCTGCCATTCCTCGGGCGAATAACCGAGCTGGCGGATCTGCGGGCTGATGTACAGCAGGCCGCCAGGCGCGTCGAGCGCGGCGATGTAGGCGATGGCCGGAATCTGTTCCACCAGCGTGCGATATTTTGCCTCGGCCTCGCGCAGCCGGGTCTGGGCGTGCAGCTTCTCCTCCAGCGCCTGTCTCTCGCGCAGCACGCGTTCGATCACCGCTGGCAGCAGTTCCAGGTAGTGGCGGTTCGTGTCCTTGACCAGGTAGTCGCACGCCCCGCGTTTCATCGCCTCCACCGCCACGCCCACGTTGTCCGCGCCGGTCAGCATCATCACCGGCACCGGGATCTCCCCAGTCTCACCGCGCAGATCAGCCAGGAACTCCAGGCCGTCCAGGTCCGGCAGATGGTAGTCGAGCAACACGCAGTCCGGTTTCTGCGCCTGCGCGAGCTCGATGCCCTGCCGGCCGGTCTCCGCTTCGACGACCCGGAATTCATAATCCGGATGCTGCGCCAGCGCGCGCCGGCAGGCCATCCGGTCGACCTCGTCATCCTCGACGAGCAGTACGCAAACCCGCGTCCTGGGCGTGGCGCTCTTCATCCCGGCATCTCGCTCAGGGTCCAGTAGCTGTCGATCGAGCGCATGACCTCGACGAACTGGCGGTA
>MGXL01000010.1 GCA_001801365.1 Gammaproteobacteria bacterium RBG_16_57_12
GGTTTGCCAGAATCAGACCATCGCCGATTCAAGCGCCGAGCTGGCGATCGATCTGAAAAACCAGGTGCGCGAAATGCTGGTGGCCGGTAAGAGCGAGCAGGAAATCATTGATTACATGGTGCAGCGCTACGGTGACTTTGTGCGCTACCGGCCGCCGGTCAAATCCACTACATACCTGCTATGGTACGGGCCCTTTGTATTATTTGTGCTGGGTGGTGGCCTGTTGATATACAATCTGCGTCGTCGCCGCCAGCTGGTGGATGAGCGGCCATTTTCGGCCGAAGAACACAGTCGCGCCGAGGCATTGCTGAAGCGGGGGTCGGGGGAGAATAACGAATGATACTGTTTTGGTTTCTGGCGATGTGTCTGGTGGCCATCGCCCTGCTGTTTATTATCCCCCCACTGTTCAAGCGCCAAGGCAACAATAATGGTATTGATCGTACAGAATTGAATATTGCGGTGCGTCGCGATCAATTGCGCGAGCTGGAGGCGGATCTGCAGAACCGTACCATCAGCCAGGAACAATATGATCAGGCGCGGATGGAACTGGAGCGATCCTTGCTGGAAGATGTCAGGGGCACTCCAACGACCAGTGATGCGGCCGTGCAGGTGATTGCCGGCAAGGCAGCGGCCTGGTTTGTCATCCTCGCGATACCGCTGGTATCCATCACGTTATACAGCCAGATCGGCGGGGGCAGCGCCGCCCTGAAGCCCCAGGAGGCGCAGACGGTTGTGGATGCCGAGGGGCATCAGGGCACCATCCAGGACATGGCGGCCACCCTGGAGGAGCGTCTCAGGGCGAATCCGGAGGACGGGGAAGGCTGGGTGATGCTGGCCCGTTCCTATTATTTCATGCAGGATCCAAAAAAGGCGGTCGCGGCCTATGCCAAGGCCGTGGAATTGACCGGCGGGCAAGATCCCAATCTCCTGGCTGATTATGCCGATTCCCTGGCCTTGCTGAATAACCGCAGCCTCGCGGGGCAGCCCACTGATCTGATCAAGCAGGCATTGGCGCTTGATCCCAATCATGTCAAGGCGCTATGGCTGGCAGGTACTGCCGCCTTCGAGGCGCAGGACTTTGCCTCCGCCAAGTCCTACTGGGAACGTGTTCTGCCGATGGTGGCGCCGGGCTCGGAGAATGCCCAGGCCATCGAAGGAGCCATTGCCGAGGCCGGGCAGCGGTTGGGTGAAGCGCCGGTCACGGCGGCCTCCGGCAAGGGTGTTGGTGCCGCCTCGATACGGGGTGTTGTCAAGCTCGATCAACGTCTGGCGGCCCAGGCAGCGCCAATGGATACTGTATTTATTTTTGCACGTGCCGTAAACGGGCCGCGGGCGCCACTGGCGATTATTCGCAAACAGGTGAAGGATCTGCCAATCAGTTTTGAATTGAATGATTCCATGGCCATGAATCCGGCCATGAAGCTCTCTGGTTTTGCCACCGTGGTGGTCGGTGCGCGCATATCCAAGAGCGGCACGGCCATGCCTCAGTCGGGAGACTTGCAGGGCTTTGCGCCACAGATAAATCTGGCTGATGGGAAGGATGTGAATATTACCATCGATCAACGTGTAGACTGATTCTGAAGGTAATCTTGCATGTTGGCCAATGGTGCCTGAAATCAGGAATGGGATAATTAGCAATGTTCAGACATTATCTAAAAATCACGTTGGCAGTTTCTGTCATTAGCCTGCTCACCGCATGTGGCGACCCGAGCGACGCGCCAACAACCTCTCAGGCGGGGGCACCTCAGGTTACACGTTATCAGGTCAGGGACAGCTTTAATGTGGGTGAGGGCGTCTATGTAAGGGCCCTGGCGATCGATCGACAGGACAACACCCTCTGGATCGGCACCTCGGTAGGGGCCCTGGAGGTGGATCTGGTCACCCGGCAACTGCGTGGCACTTATACCCGGCAGCAGGGCTTGGCCAACGAATACGTATTTTCGATCTTCGTCGACAGCCAGGGCAATAAGTGGTTTGGCACCGATGGGGGCGGTGCCTCAAGATATAAAAACGGGGAATGGAAGACCTATTTCCCCATGCATGGGCTGGCGGATTACTGGATTTACTCGTTTGCCGAACAGTCCGATGGCACCCTGTGGATCGGAACCTGGGCGGGGCTGAATTCCATTGACAAGGAAACAGGCGGTTTCACCACCTATCTCGAGGAGCTGGTCAATGAGTGGGTATATGGCCTGGCGGTGGATTCGAAGGATCGGCTATGGATAGGCACCGAGGGTGGTGTGAATATGTATGATGGCAAGACCTGGGAGACCTGGAAACACGAGGATGGTCTGGGTGCGCCGGACTCCGACAGATCGCCTGTCAGCACGAATACCGGCCTTGGCACACGCTCCCGGCACGATCTGAGCGTAATGGCGCTGGGCATGCTGACGTACAATCCCAATTACGTATTCGATATCCAGATCGATTCACAGGACAATGTGTGGGCGGGGACCTGGGGCGGCGGCGTGGCCCGCTATGACGGTGACAAGTGGACCAACTTCACTGCCCGAGACGGATTGGCCGGAAACATTGTATACAGTGTTGCGCAAGGACCGGACGGGGTCTTATGGTTTGGTACCAATGGTGGCGCGACCCGCTATGATGGCAGCACATGGCAGACCTACACCACGAATGACCGCCTGTTGGGCAACGATGTGTATAGCCTGGCCGTTGATCCTGCTGGCGATGTTTGGGTAGGCACTCGTAATGGAGTGGTCAGACTCGGAAAATAAGCACCTGTCTGACGATGCAAATATAATAATTTTTTGTGAAGTGGCGGAGGCGTGATGCATGAATATTAAAACAATTTCCTTGGTGCTCGTGGTTGGAGCCGTTGTGGTTGGGGCGTATTTCCTGGGCACCAAACAGGCCGGTCAGCCGGTACCGGTAGCCACGGTTGCTCAGCAACAGCCGGCCACCTCTCCTTCAGCGATGCCCCCAGCTCCCGTTGCGGGGCCATCAACGCCGGTGCCGCAAGGCCATCCATCACTGGACCGCTTTACCCATTTCCAGGTGGGCAACAGTAATGTCAAGGCCATGCTGGCTGACGGTGATACCGTATGGATTGGAACCTCGGGCGGCGTTGTCCGATATAACCTGGGGAATGATGAACATAAAGTCTACAACGTGGGCACCGGCAACTTGCTGGCCAACGGTATTTTCCACCTTAGCAAGCTGGGGAACAATTTGCTGGTCGGAACCTATGGTGGCGGCATGAGCACCTATAATCCTCAAACCGATCAATGGAAGAATTACAATATTCCCCAGGGGTTGGCCGATCAGTTTGTTTATGACGCCCTGGTGACCCCCAATGGCGATGTCTGGTTAGCCACCTGGTCGGGCGCCAACCGGATACGTGGCGGCAATCTGGATGATGCCTCCAAGTGGGACACCTTCACGGTGGAAAATACCAAAGGCGGGCTGCCGAATGATTGGGTTTATGGACTGGAGAATGGCAAGGATGGTGAAGTCTGGATAGCGACCGAAGGTGGTTTGGCGCGCTTCAAAGACGGCAAGTGGCAGCATTGGAATCATGAGGCGGGACTTGGCGAAGCCTATGAGAAGGTCAAGAATGATATCAATTTCACGAATGACCCCGGCAAGGCTTCCAAACACCACGCAACTCAAAAGACCGAGCAGGGATTGGAGAATGTCAATATTGCCTATAATCCCAACTATATCATTTCGCTGAAAGTGGACAAGAAAGGCATCGTCTGGGCCGGAACCTGGGGCGGTGGGCTGGCCAGGTTCGATGGCAAGCGTTGGCAGAACTATACGGTGGCGGACGGTCTGCCTGCGAATCATATCTTCATGCTGTATCTGGATAAAGGCGATAATTTATGGATCGGCACCAGCAGCGGTCTGGCCCGGTTCAAGCAGGATGGCAAGGGCTTTGAAGTGAAAACCGCGCGAGATGGCTTGTTCTCCGATAATGTGTTTTCCATGGCAGAGGCCAGCAATGGAACAGTCTGGGTTGGTAGCTTTGGCGGGGTGGCACGTTTGGCTGGACTGTGATTTATATAAGAAATATTTGCTGCTGTATCGGATCCTCTACAAGGCTGTTGTCATGTAGAGGATTTTTTATGAAATGATTTTATGCGGGCGAGCACAGGAAATGAACGGTGAATGTATTGGTGGGCTGTCAGAAAATGCAAAAAGGTAAAATAGTGTGCGCAATCTGATCCAAAGTCTGAGCACGCAGCTGGCTTTGATTATATCCCTGGTACTCAGTGTATTGACAGTGTTGTCAGGTGTATTGATTGAACGGCATTTAGCCCGCGCCATTGAACAGCAAGAACTCGATAATCTTGATCAGCAGGCCAGTGTACTGATGTCGACGCTGATGACCCTGATGATGGATGGCAATGGCACGCTTGCCAGGGATTGGCTGGAAAACCTCCATGGTGCGTCAGGCTTAGTGGAGGCGGAAGTATTGGGTAATGACGGACAGATAGCCTTTCGAGATACAGGAACCCTTCAAAAAGTGAATGCCTATCTGGGGCACGATCGCTTCACCCGGAAAGCGGAATCGCTGCATTTTTCGCTGAACTGGGTAACAACAGATAGCATTACACAGGCTCTGGCCGGTGAAAAGGTCTACCAATATAGTAACGACAAACGGGTTTTGTCGATCGTATTACCGATTCTTCAGCAAAACGAATGCAAGACATGCCACGGATATGATACCGCCTCATTACGAGGCGCCTTCCTGGTTTCAGTTTCTACTGATGCGGCAAATGCCAGGATTGCCGATATGCAACATACCCTGTGGATTTTGGCCATCGTATTAGTTCTCATGCTCGGTATATTGCTGTGGATTGTGCTCAGGACAGGTGTTCTTCAGCCGATAGCACGACTGCGTGATGGCATTCTTCGTGTTGCAAAGGGCGATCGAAACGTGGTTCTTGCGGCCATACGCGCTGACGAGCTGGGGGATCTGGCCAGGCAATTCAACCATATGCAATCAGCGCTGGCACACAGTGAAGCACGGATTCGGGCGGTGATGGATAATGTTGCCGACGGTATTGTAATTACCGATGCGACGGGTAAGATCGAATCACTTAATCCTGCGGCGGGCAGGTTATTGGAATATGCCCCGAATGAACTGCTGGGGAAAAATCTGAATAGTGTCATTTCATCAATCGATGAGGATGAATATACGGACATTATTTCGCGCTATCAACAGACGAACAATTTGCAGGAAGCCTTCATTTGTGAAGTGGTCGGTGTGCGCAAGACCGGCGATAAATTTCCCATGGAAATCAAAATGAGCAGAATGTCTGTGGGTGAGCAATACCATGTTGTGGCGATATTGCGCGATATTACCAGCCAAAAAAAAGAAACCGCCGCCCTGCAATTCCGGGCCATGCATGATCCTCTGACAGGAATACCCAATCGCACCCTGTTTTTCGACCGCCTGGATCAGGCGATTTCGCAGGCCTCGAGAAAGTCGACACCCTTTGCCTTGATCATATTGGATCTGGATCGGTTCAAACATATCAACGATTCACAAGGCCATCATGTGGGCGATGAGGTGTTACGGCAGATTTCTCATCGTATCCAGGGCTTGCTACGCAAAAGCGATACCGTTGCGCGTCTGGGCGGAGATGAGTTCGCAATCATCCAGCCTGGCATGGATATCACGAATGCAACGCACATTGCTTCCAAGATATTGCAATCGCTCGATCAACCTGTGGTGGTGGAAGGTAAGCCTCTAATGGTGGGAGTAAGTATCGGCATAGCACTTTTCCCCTTGCATGGAAAGGAACGGGCAATGTTAATGCGGCATGCCGATGCTGCGATGTATCACGCAAAAAGAACGGGATCGGGGTTTGTACTCTATAGCCCGGAGCGGAAAGATTATGAAGTCTAGGTTGTGATAGTGGGGACCATGCCTGTCATGAATGATCGCAGTTCCCCCCTGGTTGTCCTCGGTATGTTGCTCAAGCCGATGCTGATCGTGCTGATGATCCTCTCGCTTACCCGGCTTGGGCTGGTGGCCTGGCAGCTGGAGCGCGTACAGGAGGCCGATGGACTGGGGTTTATTTTTCTACAGGGGCTGCGCTTCGATCTGGTGTTGCTTGGGATGATTCTCCTGATACCGGCGACACTGACACCGCTAATGGCCATCAATGTGCGTCTGCTCGGCCTATGGAAGCGCCTGATGTGCGTCTATTTGACGGTGTGGGTGATCATTATTGTCTTCATGGAGGTATCGACACCATCATTCATCAATCAGTACGATTCGCGCCCCAATTACATCTTCGTCGAATATCTCCAACACTATAAAGAAGTCGCCTCGACACTGATAGCGCAATACCCGCTACAGTTGTTGCTGGCCGGAATCGTGGTGCCATTGGCGGCGGTGTCGTTCTATCGTTATATGAAAAGAACCTGGCTCTTGGAGGCGCCTCTGCATTGGCCATATGCGTTGGCGTTGATGCCGGTGATTCTGATTACCTGTGCAATGATGGTCCGCTCGTCCCTGGGACATCGTCCGGTTAATCCCAGCACCGTCGCCATCTCGCCGGATGGTATGGTCAACGATCTGGCCCTCAACTCCACCTACACGGTGGCCTATGCCATCTACCTCACCAAAGATGACGAACATGGCGGGGTGAGTTATGGCGAGATGGATCGTAATAATATGCTGCAGATCATTCATGAAGAGATGTTGCTGCCTGATACCGCGTTCATCTCGCCTGAAATTCCCACTCTGCACCGGCAGCAGGCCGGGCAGGTGCGTGAACGTCCCTACAACCTGGTGATTATTCTGGAAGAAAGCCTGGGCGCAGAGTTTGTTGGTGCTCTGGGCGGCTTGCCACTGACACCCAATCTGGACCGCCTGAGCAGGGAGGGCATCTGGTTCAGCAATATCTACGCCACCGGAACTCGCTCGGTACGCGGTATCGAGGCGGTGGTTACCGGATTTACCCCGACCTCGACACATGCCGTGGTCAAGCTAAACAAATCTCAGCGCGGCTTTTTCACCCTGGCCGCCTTGCTCAGGGAGCGTGGTTTCGATACGGGCTTTATGTATGGCGGTGAATCGCATTTCGACAACATGCGCGGCTTTTTTATGGGCAATGGCTTCAACTATGTCATCGATGGGAAAGACTACGCCAATCCGGTATTCACCGGTTCCTGGGGCGTCTCCGACGAGGATTTGTTCAATCGCGCACATGAAAAATTCAGCAGCTACAGCCCTGAGCAACCTTTTTTTGCTCTGGTCTTCACCTCGACCAACCACTCGCCCTTCGAGTTTCCGGATGGCCGGATCGAACTCCATGATCCCGAGAAGAACACGGTCAACAATGCCGTGAAATATGCAGACCATGCCCTGGGTGAGTTTATCGACAGGGCGCGCCGTTCCCGCTACTGGGACAATACCCTTTTTCTGATTATCGCCGACCATAACTCAAGGGTCTATGGCAACAGCCTGGTTCCCATCGAGCACTTCCATATTCCGTCACTGATCCTCGGGGGCGGTATCAAGCCAAAGACCATCAATATTCTCGGCAGCCAGATCGACATGGGACCAACCCTGCTGCCCCTGATGGGAATCTCCAGCGAACACCCCATGATCGGGCGTGACTTGCTGCGCCCCGAACTGGGGGACGTGCCTGGGCGGGCAATCATGCAGTTCAATACCATTCAGGCCTATATGGAAGGTGAGCAGGTTGTACTGTTGCGCCCGGAGATGGCGCCGGAAACCTTTGTATATGAACACAACACATTAACGCCACAGCGCAGTGACGCCAGCGAACGCCTGATAGACAAGGCACTGGCACACGCACTGTTCACCAAAACAGCCTACGACGAGCAGCTTTACCGCATACCCTCAGAATAGGCCTTGGACCGATGAACTGCATGATAACTCTATGCCATTGATGGTAAGACGAGGTTTGGGAATCGCGCAAAAGAGTAAGGCGCTTTGCAGCGCCTTATCATGTATGGAATAGTGACAGAATTCTACTTCTTCTTAGACTCTTTCATTTCTTTTTGTATCTGTTCACGATAGCGAGTGCCAAGGTAACCATCTTCGCGTGTCAGCTTGGCTGGGCGGAATATCTCCAGCTTGCTAAAATACTGATCGATAAGATATATCCGCCCGTCTTCATCAACATCGATACCTGCCGGCAGCATATATTTGGCAGGGCCGCCTTGTTCATCACGGTTGCCGATAAACAACAACAATTCCCTGTCCTTACTGAAAATCTGGAAGTTGCCAAATGCCGCATCGGCAATGTAGATATTGCCTTCATTATCGGTTGCTACGCCTTTGGGGCGTGAAAAATCACCTCTATTGCGACCTGCCTTGCCCCAGGAAAACTTAAAACTGTTATCCGGATTGAAGGCCTCGATGCGGAAATTACCCGTGTCCACAACATAAAGCGTGCCATCCGGACCAGTCGCCGCTTGTAGTGGCAGGTTAAATTCACCGTCGTTTACGCCTCGTTTGCCGATAGTGCTCAGATGTTCGCCGGATTGAGTGTCAAAGACAACGACATTATGCCGCTCGGAATCAATGCCCCCGGTGTCGACCACATAGGCGAGTTTGCCATCGGGGCTGATGGTCACGCCTGAAGGTCGTTCCAGATTATCTTTATTGCCCAGTGCCCGCAGGAAGTTGCCATCCTTGTCGAAGACGACTACACGCTTGGCGGTGTTGTCGGCCACATAGACATCACCATTGCTGCTGGTATCAATCCCCAGGGGTTTGAGTAGTCTGCCTGGGCCATCGGTACCGATGAATTTGGTTTCTCCGCGTGGCGCATCGAACATGAGTACAGCCCGCTGGACTGTGTCTGAAACATATATTCTGCCCTCGCGGACCGCCACACCATAGGGCTTGGACAGACCGAAGGATTCGCCAGCGCTGCCGGTAGCAAATATCAGAAATTTATCTGAAGTAGTTATATCTTTTATATCAGCACCACTGCGGATAGTTGCCTCGTATACAAAACGCGGCTCCTCAGGTGGCGAGGGGAATACTAAAGGTTTTAATTCTTTTTGGGCTGTACTGCAGCCGCCAAGCGCGATCAGTATGGATATTGTAAGTATTAAATATGATGAAAGGGATCTGTCTTTTACTTCACGTGGCAGGTTGCGCATAGTATGTCTCTTCTCTGAGTTAGAAGCAGCTCATTGCTTGGATCATGCAGGTTGTGGCATGTAGCACATTCAACCGAACCATTATACAACTTTACCCCAGTATTGAAACCATGCTGGAAATCATCGGGTAACTTGAAATCCGGATCTTTCCAGTTATTGCCACCATAGGTCATTGAAACCGGGTGCTCATCCTGCAGACCAGTGCCAACCACTTTGACGCTTATGTCATGTGCCACAGTGCCGTTATGACATTGTCCGCAGCTCGTCAGTTCCTTGGCGCCATTGAGTCTCATATGAAGAGCGGCATCCTGTTTATTTCTGAATGCAGCGGGTTTGAAAAGTATCATATCCACTGCCATGGTGCCGTCGTGGCAGGACAAGCAGAGCAAACTGATGGAGCTAGGCGAGTTGGGTTTGTTATCCATGGATCCGCTGTCATACAAACGATAATTTTCTGTAGCGGGCATGTAGCGATTCCAGCCCTCAATTACACCACTGTTTTCGAGATTAAGATTCTGCCCGGGTGTAATGCCGGCTTCTTCAGGAGATAGATGGCAATATACGCAGGGATTGCCATAATCGGAAAATGCTACACCGCCCATGGCGACTACACCTGCCCGGTGGTTGAGGCCGGTAAAGTCGTGTTTCGAGCCACGGATAGGATCGGCATCCCCTGCAATGGGATCTGCAAAGATTGGCAAGGGTTCAGCCGCCTGCAGGCTACCAGCAGCAGTAACCATTATCCACAGGCAGGCCATTTGTACAGCTTTTTTGATCCGCATTCCTGTTACTCCAGGTAACTGAATATATTCAGGGTCAAAATCATTTTAAGAATATCATCATTCTAACCCTACATATATAATATCGCACTTAAACATCATTACTTTAATGGTTATCAGATTAGCACGAATAAGCCTGGACTGATTCTTGAAAATCCCCGAACAGCAATATTCACATGAATGCCATGGTTGGTTCCCGGCATATTTTACGACGAGCCTCAACTAAAAAAAACGCTTGTGATAGCATAGGGTACTTTTTAGAATCCGCTTATCAAAATTGGTGTATTTATTGACTATATTTATGGGTAATAAAAAATATTTAATGGCCTTCGTGGGTTTCGCCTTTGCCCTAATGAACGGTGTGCAGGCAGCCGAAGGGCAATTTGAGGTGCTGTATGCTAAAAATTGTGCAGTTTGTCATGGGATAAAAGGAGATGGCAAAGGGTCCGGGGTCAGTAACGTGGTACCGCCACCTGTGGATTTTACTCGCCCGGATGTTATTGTGGATTTGAATCGTAATCGCATGATCGAGTCAATCGCCAACGGTCGGCAGGGGACGGCTATGCAGGCCTGGCGCGACCGTCTATCCGCAAAGGAAATCGAGGGGCTGGCTGATTATATTCAGTCTGATTTGATGCGTATCCAGTTGAGCCGTACTGTGATGCAACTGCCACAACGATTGAAGCAGGGTGAAAAGATTTATCAGCAAAACTGTTCGGTGTGCCACGGTGACTATGGACAGACCGGGGTATGGACGCGCAGCAGCATGGGCAAGTCTGCCCCGAGGAACTTTACTGCAGATGCCTCGAAAAGCAAGCTGGACCGCAGCCGTATGATTGACGCCGTAACTCATGGCAAGCCGGGTACCGCGATGATGCCCTACAGCTCCCGGTTATCACCGGAACAGCTAGGGAATGTGGTGGATTATATTCGCGTGGCCTTGATGGGCTTCCCCCTGGAGCAGATCGAGAAAGAGGCAACACAAACACCGCAGGCTGAAATCGGCAGTGAACAGGTTGCGTTCAGGGCAAAATCATTGCCGGATAATCTGCTGGGCAACCCCCAGGAAGGACGCAAGCTCTTCGTGCGGAATTGCGTGCCCTGTCATGGGGTGAAGGGTGATGGCGATGGGCCACGCGCTTATTTTATCACCCCCAAGCCGCGTAATTTCGTCAGCGAAGACACACGGCGCGCCTTGAATCGGCCCAAGATATTCAATGCCGTCTCCAATGGTCTGCAGGGCTCGGTAATGCCGGCCTGGAGCAAGGTGCTGAATAATCAGGAAATCGCCAATGTCTCGGAGTACGTTTTCAGGGCCTTTATTGTCGGCGATTACAAGGGTGTCAGCCAGCAAGAACCGAACGAGGCAATTGAAAAAAAAAACTGATTGAAGAGAAGATTCTACCCGTATCGAGGGAGAGTACCGGTTATGCCAGCCCTCGATGGGCGGTGCCCGGGGCAGGCCCGTCTGAATCCTCGTCCGCGGCGTCCCGGCACGAACGGGGGCGTGCCATCTATAATTTCCGTTGTTATTACTGCCATGGTTATTCGGGGGATGCCAAGACCCTGGCCGCGCGCTTTTTGAATCCCGCGCCCAGGAGTTTTGTCGCCACTGCCCCGGATAAATTAAGCCGGGCCTCGATGCTGGATGCCATAATGCACGGACGCACGGGAAGTGCCATGATGTCGTTTCAGAAAGTGTTGGATCCCGGTGAAATTGAACTGGTGGCGGATTTCGTGCGCAAGGAATTCATGGTAGACAAGGCGCCCAACACGCGCTATCACACCAAGGAGAACGGCTGGCCGCAACACGAGCGGTATGCCATTGCCTATCCGTTTGCGACCGGCGAGATTCCTATCGATGCCCCCTGGGCAGATTTGACACCCGAGCAGCAGGCGGGCCTGCGGTTGTTTATGAGATCCTGCGTGTCCTGCCATGACCGGTCAGAGGTCCTGGATAGCCAGCTTGTCTGGAAGCCACGGCCGGTTTCATATCCGCGCAATAACTATTCACACAAGGCCCCGCGTCCGGATGCCGTAAGCTCGGCGTCGATCTTTGGCAAACACGATGTTCCGCCCACGCTGACCCGTGCCACGTCACTGGAGCGGCAAGGGGAGCAACTGTTTCAGGTGAATTGTGCGTTTTGTCACGGGGGGGATGGCACCGGCAAGAACTGGATCGGCAGTTTCATGGATCCGCCGGCGCGCGACCTGACTGATCCGGCGGTAATGTCGGGCATGACGCGGCAACGGTTGTATCATGTGCTCATGGAAGGACTGCCGGGAACCAAGATGCCGGCCTGGAAGAGCGTGTTGAATGAAGATCAAATCGATGCAATCATCGCTTATGTTGCAGTGGCTTTTTATCGCTTGCCGGAGAAATAACTCGGTGATGCTAAGACGATTGGGTGAACCATTATGATCAAGGCGGGCATTGTAGGTGGAACGGGATATACCGGCGTGGAGTTGCTGAGATTATTGGCGCTGCATCCACAGGTAGATCTGTCGGTGATCACCTCGCGATCGGAATGCGGCCTTCCTGCAGCCGATCTGTTTCCCAATCTGCGCGGTTATGTGAATCTGGCATTTGCCGAACCCGATCCGGCGGTGTTAAAAGCCTGTGATGTGGTTTTTTTTGCAACCCCCAATGGCGTGGCCATGGGCATGGTCCCCGACCTGTTGGCCGCCGATGTGCGGGTTATCGATCTTGCGGCGGATTTCCGGCTCAAAGACCCGCAACTCTGGCAGCAATGGTATGGCATGTCCCATGCCTGCCCGGAGTTACTGGCTGAGGCCGTGTATGGTCTGCCGGAGTTGAACAGGGCGGCGATCCAAAAGGCCCGCCTGGTGGCAAATCCCGGCTGTTATCCCACCGCCGTGCAGTTGGGCCTGATACCTCTCCTGGAGCATGGACTGGCTGATACGCAATATTTGATCGCTGATGCCAAGTCGGGCGTCAGCGGGGCGGGCCGGAAGGCGGAGCTGGGGATGTTATTGTGCGAGGCGAGCGAGAATTTCAAGGCCTATGCCGTGTCCGGCCATCGGCATCTGCCGGAAATCAAACAGGGACTGCGTCAAGTGGCGCATACAGAGGTAGGCCTGACCTTTGTGCCGCATTTGACACCGATGATCCGTGGCATTCACGCCACACTCTATGCCGTAGTGGAGGACCGGTCAGTCGATTTACAGGCGCTCTATGAGCAGCATTATGCCCGTGAGCCCTTTGTCGACGTTTTACCCCCCGGCGCCCATCCGGAGACACGCAGTGTGCGGGGTGCGAATTACTGCCGTATCGCCGTGCATCGTCCGCAAAATGGGGATGTCGTGACCATTCTTTCCGTGATCGACAACCTGGTAAAGGGTGCGGCTGGCCAGGCGATTCAGAATATGAACCTCATGTTTGGCTTGGCTGAAGAAAGCGGCCTGGAATCTCCGGGTTTAATGCCATAATAAGTTGAGAAAATGATGTCCAAGAATATTTCCCAGATGATCATCTTGCCCCGTCAGACCAAACGGCTCTGGCTGTACGGGATATCGTTCATTATCGGATTGTTGCTGTCCGGGTGGCTGTTGTTTAGTTGGGGGTGGGGCAGTGCCGGAATCGATAATCTCGAACTGCAAGCCGAACGCGATCGCTTACATGAGGAGGTTGCTACATTACAAACCGCCAATGACGCCCTCAAGTTACAGATAGCGGTATTGGAACAATCGCAACAGGTGGAGCGGGAGGCCTATTCCCAGGTAAAGGATAGCCTGGTTGATTTGGAGGGCAAAAATCGGGAATTACGTGAGGAGATCGCCTTTTATCGGGGTATTGTCAAGCCCAAGGAGAGCTCGGCGGGCCTGCGGATCGAGGATTTTAGCATCTGGCAGGACGGGGAGGAGCGCCTGTTTCATTACAAGCTGGTACTGACCCAGGTGCTGAAAAATGAAGCCCTGGTTAAGGGCAGTGTCAACATGGTTGTCAAGGGGTTTGCCGATGATCGGCCGGTTGAGTATTCGCTGGAGAAGCTATCACACGCCGCCGGGCTGCCCATGCAGTTTTCCTTTCGTTATTTTCAGAAATTTGAGGGTGATATCTTGCTGCCGGAGGGATTTAAGCCGCGTGGTGTCTATGTGGAGGTCGTGCCACGTAACAGCAATATGATCATGAACACCTTCGAATGGAAGGTGGATCAGGGAAAAATAGCCGAGGAGGTCAGTAATCTCTAATCAGCCAGATCTGGCTATCGAAGGTTGTAAGAATTTAACTGGTTGATAATTAATCATATATTGATAGCCATGGTTGCCTTGCCACGGCATTCTCAAGCATTACTGCCTTGCGCCGATATCCAGTAATTGATCTATATTGAAAACCGGACTGCCATAGAGGCAACCACCATGGCACCTAAATCGTGACGGAGGAGTGAAATATGTTTGGCGGTGATAAAAAAACCAAGACGACAAATACGAGAATAGATTCATTGATCGGTCAGAATACCGAGTTGTGTGGCGACCTGATATTTTCCGGTGGTCTGCATATCGATGGGAGAATCAAAGGCAATGTGATAGCCACTCACGAGTCATCCCTATTAACCTTAAGTGACAAGGGTGTGATAGAAGGGAATGTGCGGGTGCCCAATATTGTATTAAATGGCCAGGTGATTGGGGATGTTCATGCCTCGGAACGTATTGAACTTGCCGCGCAGGCGCGTGTCAACGGTAATGTGTATTATAATCTTATCGAAATGGCGATGGGCGCCGAGGTGAACGGCAGCCTGGTTCATAGCAAGGTCGAAGAAGGAGCGCCTGCTCAATCGATGGCAACCGGCAAGAAGGCCATGTCCCAGGATGGAAGTGATGTGGTAGAATCGAGCATACTCGGCTATCTGGGTGCCGAGAAGCGCTGAAGTTAAGATGTAGACGTTAGGAGATTAGCATGACTCAAACCATGACCAACACCGAGGAAAGCCCGGTACTCTTTACCGATTCTGCCGCAACGAAGGTAAAAGAATTGATTGAGGAAGAGGGAAATCGCGAACTGATGCTGCGCGTTTTTATCTCCGGCGGGGGTTGTTCTGGGTTTCAGTATGGGTTTACCTTTGATGAAACCCTGAATGATGGCGATACCTGTGTAGTGAAGAACGGCGTCCGTCTGCTGATCGATCCCATGAGCTATCAATATCTGGTAGGTGCGGAGATCGATTATACCGAGAGTCTGGAAGGGGCCCAGTTTGTGATCCGCAATCCCAATGCGTCCACTACCTGTGGTTGCGGCTCTTCATTTTCGGCTTAAAGCTGTGAGATATTGATCCCGCCCTTATTTTCAAAATCCATATATTAAGGAGACTAATCGCCTCCTTTGTTTTTGGCAGGCCCTGGAAAGGCTATGGATTATTTACCGGCGTAGATCCCCCCCAGAACCACAGTGTGTCGCGCCCCGGTCACGCTGGGCAGGTTACCTGGCCGATGCGCCAGGCGTTGAGCCGCCAGCCAGGCAAAGGCGGCCCCCTCTACCCAGTCGGGATGAATTCCGAAACCTTCAGTACTGATGATTTCACAATCAGACAATTGTGATCTCAATCTGCTTATTAGTGCCGCATTATGCCAGCCGCCGCCGCACACCAATATCTGCCGTGTTTCTGGTGCATACCGGAGGATGGCCTGAGCAATGGAACCAGCCGTGAGGGCTCCCAGGGTTGCCTGGATATCCCTGGCCTGTTCATGGGTTGTGGGTAGATGTCTTGCCTGCTCCAGAATCTGATGCAGCCAGTTCAGGTTGAAACGCTCCCGTCCGGTACTCTTCGGTGGCGGAAGCTGGAAATAGTCATCAGTCAGCATCAGGGTTAGCAATTGAGGAATAATCTCTCCAGCGGCGCCCCAGTGCCCCTTGTTATCCCATGGCTGGTTGATCTGCAGCTGTGCCCAGGCATCCAGTAATACATTGCCAGGCCCCGTATCAAAGCCCCGGACCAGCTCATCCGGGATAGAGGGCAGGATGGTGATATTGGCCATGCCGCCGATGTTGAGTACAACCCGGGCATATGCGGTGGTTCTGAAAAGGGCGTTATGAAAGACCGGAACTAGGGGAGCGCCCTGGCCGCCGGCGGCCATGTCACGACGACGAAAGTCGGCTACTACGGATATGCCGGTGAGTTCAGCCAGGAGATTGGGATCGCCAATCTGAAGAGTGGTCGGGTGATCGGCCAGTGGTAAATGCCGGATGGTCTGGCCATGACTGCCGATGGCGCGGATCTGATCGGCTGGTATCTGCTGCCTATCCAGCAGATGCTGTACCACACCGGCGTAAAATTGCGCCAGCCGGATATCCATCCCCATGACAAGGTCCAGATCAACGACCTTCGCCTGGCAAAGGCGCACCAGTTCTTCGCGCATCTCCTGCGGATAAGGCCGGGTGATCCCCGCCATGAATCTAGGCTTGTCATCCATATAGGCCATTAGCACCGCGTCACAGCCGTCTAGACTGGTGCCCGACATGAGTCCGAGATACAGCCCTGGGATTACCTTGTCTGTCATGGATGGCAGCACATAGTGAGGAGCCTGACCTTGGGGTTGCAGCTGAGTGCCCGTCTAGAAAGTATTTTCTGCCAGCAGAGCGTTTTCAAGCATATCCAGCATGACAATCATGCTACGGCTTTTCTGCTTGAAATCAGCCAGAAATTTTTCACTGATCGGTAGCGCATTGGGCAGCTTGACGGTCAGGGGGTTGCGATGGATGCCGTTGACAAGAAATTCATAATGGAGGTGTGGTCCTGTGGCCAGGCCCGACATGCCGACATAACCGATGGTCTGCCCCTGACGTACCGGCTTCCCGGGCGTGATGCCGCGGGCATACCCCGATAGGTGACCATACAGGGTGCTGTACTGGGTACCGTGCTGGACAATAATGGTTCTGCCGTAACCGCCCTTGGTGCCTTTGAAGAGTATCTTGCCGTCGCCGGCCGCCTTGATCGGCGTGCCTACCGCCGCGGCATAATCCACCCCGCGGTGCGGGCGCTTTGTGCCCAGGATAGGATGATAGCGCTCACCCTGAAAGCCCGAACTGACTCGGCGAAAATCCACCGGGCTACGCAGAAAGGCCTTGCGCAGGCTATTGCCTTCCGGGGTAAAGTAATCGCTGCCGCCCTCCGGGTCGGTATAACGCAGGGCCCGATAAGTCCTGCCCTGGTTGGTGAAATCCGCCGCCAGAATATGGCCATTACCGATCTTTTCCCCGTCCAGATAGAGCTCTTCGTAGATCACTGAAAAGCGATCGTTCTCACGGATGTCGAGGGCAAAATCGACATCCCAGGCAAAGATGTTGGCCAGTTCCATAATAAGGTCGTCACTGAGCCCTGCCGCCTGGCCGGCCAGAAACAGTGAGCTAGTGATGGCGCCGCTTGCCTGGGTGATATATCTTTCCGGGGTTTTGACTAGCACATGGGCGGAATAGGCGTCATCATTGTTTGTGATATGGAGTGATGATGTCGTGTCTATTTTGTAGACCAATTGTTGTATCTGATTGTTTGTGCCGATCCGGAACAGTAATTGATTTCCCGGGAGCAGGTGCTTCAGGGTAGCGGCCTCCTTGCCACTTTCAAGTATATTGAAGAGATGATTTTGATCCAGGGCCAAATCGGTGAAAATGCCGGATAAGGTGTCACCCTTTTTTATCGTGACGGTTTTTTCTTGTAGGGCATTTATATCGGGGATGGCAGGGACACTTGATGCCGAGGTTCCGGTGGCTGGTCCCTGATCCGGGGCCGGCAAGGCAAGAGGGCGAATTTCGGACTCGGGGTTGGCGGCTGAACCGGCATCGACGCGTATGGCCTCCGCCTCGTTGCTCGTCAAGGCCAGGAACGCGCCGGGGATGATAATCGCTGTCAGCAGCAGGAATATATGCAGCCGTGTCACGCCGATTCTGGAACGTCGTTCCGTCTGGTCAGCGGTCTTGTAATCCTTGTTGATTGTTGATTCGCTTGCCACGACCGCCTATGTCCATAGAGTATTAGAATGAGCAATTATCCAACGATGTGCGCCATGCTGTAAACAAGATAAATGGATTAGTTCCAGGAAGGCCTCGTAGCCATTGTTATTTGATTCATTAACCAGGAGAAGTATTGTCTGTGGGTAATGTATTCTCCCGATCGCCCACAGCAACCTGATTGCGACCGTTTTCCTTGGCCCGGTACAGGGCAGAGTCCGCAGTCTGAATCAGTTGCTCGTATTTGCCATCATCCGGGTGAAACTCCGCCACACCCAGGCTTGCGCTGACCTCAAGGGACAGATCGGCTATGACCAGCGGCGAATCCGTCAGGGCCGAGCGCAAACGTTCAGCTACAATGACAGCCCCCGCGAGGTTGGTTTCCGGCAGTATGGCGGCAAATTCCTCGCCCCCATAGCGCCCCATGATATCGGCGGTGCGCAGATAATTACTGAAGCGTTCCGTGGCGATTTTGAGCACCTTGTCTCCAACGGTATGGCCGTAGGTATCATTGATTTTTTTGAAATGATCCAGGTCGATGATAATGAAGCTGAATGTCCCGCCATAACGTTTGATCCGCCCGAATTCCTTGGCCAGAAATTCTTCGAGGTAGCGGCGGTTGTATACACCGGTAAGGCCGTCACGGATGCTGGTTTCTTCGAGCTTTACCAGGGATTCATTCAGCATCTCGGCGTAGATGCTGGTATCCGTGACATCGAACAGGGTTACGCAGACAGATTGAATCTCGCCGCTCTGGTCCTTGACCGGCAGGAAGGTGCAATTCTGGCGCATGCAGTCGATGTTGCCCGTGACCGGGCGGTTGTGGGAGAACCTGAACAGGTAGGGCCGT
The DNA here is from genome assembly GCA_001801365.1 of Gammaproteobacteria bacterium RBG_16_57_12. Taxonomy (GTDB): domain Bacteria; phylum Pseudomonadota; class Gammaproteobacteria; order RBG-16-57-12; family RBG-16-57-12; genus RBG-16-57-12. Next base: position 18,710 of record MGXL01000010.1, read on the forward strand.
TGTTCCCAGGAGGTGAAGGAATAATTCTTCAACAGAAACACATTGCGGATTTTGCGTTCCAGCCATTTGCGTGGCAGTTCCGGGAAGCAGTCAAACAGGTTTTTCCCCACCACCTCGTGGGCCTTGCGATCGGATCCGCCTTCCATGAAACGGTTCCATAAAATCACTTCCATGTCCTGATTTACCGCAAATACACCGACCTCGACACTATCGATGATGTATCTGAGCAGCGAAGTGTCATGATCATGCATGGTCTAAAGAGATTCCAGAAAATGGTCCAGGGATTTGCAGAGGGTGCTGATGGCTTCATCCTCCATCAGGATCAGCAGATGGCTCTTGAAATCGCTGTTTTCCAGTCCGAAATTGACCTCCACCAATAAGGCGTGTTTCCAGCCGAGGTTCTCGGTGGCCATGATCCTATGCAAGGGGACGCGTTCAGCCAGGATGTTGGGCGATGAATAGCTGAGCGCGGTATTCAATTGCTCCGCGATACCGTTGAGGCAGGCGCCGACCAGGATATTGCTGACATCCAGGAGGAG
>MGXL01000011.1:0-4718 GCA_001801365.1 Gammaproteobacteria bacterium RBG_16_57_12
GGCAAGAGCAACCAGATACGGCCAGAACTGCGTGAACTGTTCGAGCATGAATTCCCAACCCGAAAGCAGAGAGACCAGCCCGAAGTAGAGCAGGAGCAGCGCGGCGACGGCGAGCACGCCGAAGCCGCTGGCGCGGATGAGCGGCGCGCGCCCGGGATGCCACCGCGGGACACCGGTATACGCCGCAGGATTTGCCGTGAACTCCGTGCGGCACTTCTCCGAGCAGAAATAGAAGGTGCGTCCTGCGTAGTCCGCCACGGCGGCGGCTCCTTCCGGCTCAAGGGGCATCTTGCAAACAGGATCTATGACCATGACATCAGCGCCTCAATGGTGGATCGATAGGGAAAGCGGCGTTTCATCGCGATTCCACCCGCGAATCAGCCCGCGGCTGCGGCGCCACCTGGCAGAACCCCTGAGGCGGGACGCCCAGCGCGGCGTTGAATTTGCTGGACAGATTCTGGAAGGCGGTCAGCCCGGTCAGCTCGATGATCGCGTCGTCGGAAAAATATTGGCGCAGCGCGGCAAAATGCGTCTCGGTCGGGCGACGATCGGTGTAGGTGACCGCCTCGACGTAGTGCAGCGCCGCCTTTTCCCGCTCCGTGAACAAGTTGCTGGCGGCAAAATCCGCCAGGGCCGCCAGTTTTTCCTCACTCACCCCGCGTTTCAAGGCAGTGGCCGAGTTGATGTCCACGCAGAAGGAGCAGACGTTGATCTGCGAGACGCGCACCGTCACCAGGGTGCGCAGCGCCGGCTCAATGGGTGAGGAGCGCCGGTCCAGGGCGCCGTAGAGCAGCGCCACGGCGGTGAACACCCGGGGTGTCCGCCCCCACAGGCGCGCCGGTTCCAGCACTGCGCCGTAGCGCCGCCGCTGATTCCAGAAAAACAGCCGCACATACCACGCAAAACGGTACTTGCCGGGGGTGGTGATTACTGGCATGGCATTACCTCCTCACTGCGCCGCGCACTCAATGCGTGTGTTTCGTATGATCGTGATCCTCGTGCGCCGGTTCTGTGGCCGGGGCTTCAGCCGGCATCTCGTCCGGCGGGGACATCTCCATCGCCTCGGTGTGCTCGTGCGCGCTTCCCGCATCGTGACCGTGCATCGAGGGTAGCGGCAGCGCCATCACGCCGATGCCGTGCCGGTACACCAGCTCCGCACCATACCAGGCCGTGGTGGACACCAGCCCCTGCAGCGCAAACATGGCGGCGAGAAACCCCCAGCCCATCGGCTTTCGCCTGCGCGTGCACACGATCGACCAGGCCACCAGCGCCACCAGCACGCTGGTGGTAAGCAGGGCCCAGTTGCGATGCGTGATCATGACCCGGTGCGACACATCATCGTGAACCACGGTGTTGAAGGCGTAAATGCCCGCAGCCACGGTCAGCACCGTCATTGCCCCGGCCAGCCACAGCGTCCAGCACGCTGCCGTGCGCCACTGCGCCGCCACTCTGACTCTGGGGAAAAGACCGCCGAGCACCATAAACAGCAAGGCTGCACCGATCAGGGCAACGGTGAAGTGCACAAAAATCGGGTGAAAATTGGGTATGATTTCAAAACCGAACATGTTTATTTTCCCTCTTGGTCATTCATGGACGGGCGGATGCGCGTGATGACATATTGGTCACTGGCGGTTTTCTCGATCTCGAACTCGATCTTCTGCCCGGGCTTGAGCACCGCCAGACCCGCCTTGTCGCTCACCTGGAAGCTCATGGTCATGCCACTCCAGCCCAAGCTGTTGATGGGGCCGTGCGTGATGTTGGCCATGCCGGCGTCGATGTCGATCGTGTTGACCATCCCCTGGCCAATGTGTGCCTTTACCATCTGCGCCTCCTTACCCACAGACGTTGAGGGCTTTTCCTCGGCCTGGACGCCCGTGATCATGGTGATGCTCAGCACTGCCGGAAGTAACAAAAACAAAATGGTCTTTTTCACTGCAAGTCTCCTTTGTTAAGTCTAGTACTCGCCCGGAACACACGGGCAATAACAATAAATATAAAAATCATATTCACACTCACACCTGCGTCATGCCCCGCCCCTTCCACAACGCATACAGCACCGGGATCACCAACAGGCTGAGCAGCGGCGCGGTGATCATGCCGCCCACCATGGGCGCGGCGATGCGCTGCATCACTTCCGAGCCGGTGCCGTGGCTGAACATGATGGGCAGCAGACCACCGATGATCACCGCCACGGTCATCATCTTGGGCCGCACCCGCAGCAGCGCGCCCTCCACGATGGCCGCGCGCAGGTCGCGCTGCGAGTTCATGCGCCTCTCGGCGGAGAAACGCGCGTGGGCCTGATCGAGATACAGCAGCATCACCACGCCGAACTCGGTAGCCACACCCGCCAGGGCGATGAACCCCACGCCCACCGCCACCGAGAGCTGGAAACCCAGCAGATAGACCAGCCAGATCCCGCCCACCAGGGCGAACGGCAGACTGAGCACGATGAGCGCGACCTCGGCGACATTGCGGAAATTGAGGTAGAGCAGCAGCACGATCAACGCCAACGTCACGGGGACCACCAGCTTGAGCCTGGCCTTGGCGCGCTCCATGTATTCGTATTGCCCGGACCAGGCGAGCGAGTAGCCCGGCGGAACGGCGACGGACTGTTGCACGGCCTCCTGCGCCTGCCGCACATAGCTGCCGATGTCCACCTGGTCGTCGATGTCGACGTAGATCCAGCCGTTGAGACGCGCGTTCTCGCTCTTGATCTCCGGCGGACCATCCACGATCTGGATGCTGGCCAGCTCGCCCAGCGGAATCTGCGCGCCGGACGGCGTGGCGATACGGCTGGCCGCCACCGCGCCCGGCGACTGGCGCAGATCGCGCTGATAGCGCAGGTTCACCGGATAGCGCTCGCGACCCTCGACGGTATAGGTGACGGTCTCGCCACCGATGGCGCTGCGAATGACATCCTGCACCTCCGTCACATTGAGCCCGTAGCGCGCCGCGGCGGCGCGATTGACGTGAATGTCGAGATAGCGCCCACCCGAAACACGCTCGGCAAAGGCGGAACGCGTGCCGGGCAGTTTCTTCACCACCTGCTCGATCTGTTCACTCAGGGCCTCGATGCCCTTGAGATCCGGCCCGGCCACCTTGATGCCGACCGGCGTGCGAATGCCGGTGGCCAGCATGTCGATGCGGGTGCGGATGGGCATGGTCCAGGTGTTGTTGACGCCCGGCAGGCGCACGGTCTGATCGAGTTCCGCCTTGAGTTTCTCCAGGGTCATGCCGGGCCGCCACTCAGAGGGGTCCTTGAGCTGGATCACCGTCTCGAACATGGACAGCGGCGCCGGGTCGGTGGCCGTCTCGGCGCGCCCGCTCTTGCCGAACACGCGCGCCACCTCGGGAACCTGGCGGATCAGCTTGTCGGTCTGTTGCAGGATGCGCACCGCCTCGCCGATGGACAGCGCGGGCAGGGTGGTCGGCATGTAGAGCAGGTCGCCTTCATTGAGCGGCGGCATGAATTCCGAGCCCAGCCGCGAAAGCGGATACATCACACTTACCAGCAGCAGCAGCGCGATCACGATGGTCAGCGCGCGAAAGCGCAACACCGCGTTGATGAAAGGCCGGTAGGCCGCGATCAACACGCGATTGAGCGGATTTTTGTGCTCGGAGAGAATGCGCCCGCGCACCAGATAGCCCATCAGCACCGGCACCAGCGTCACCGCCAGCCCGGCCGCCGCGGCCATGGCGTAGGTCTTGGTGTAGGCGAGCGGTGCGAACAACCGGCCCTCCTGCGCCTCCAGCGTGAACACCGGCAGGAACGACACGGTGATGATCAACAGTGAAAAAAACAGCGCCGGACCCACCTCAACCGCCGCCGTGCGCGCCACCTGCCAGGGGTCCGCGTCCGGTCCCGCCCTCTCCAGATGCTTGTGCATGTTCTCGATCATCACGATGGCCGCATCCACCATGGCGCCGATGGCGATGGCGATGCCGCCCAGCGACATGATGTTGGCGTTGATGCCCTGCGCGTGCATCACGACAAAGGCTGCCAGAATGCCCACCGGCAGGCTGATGATCGCCACCAGCGAGGAACGCAGGTGAAACAGGAACGCCAGGCACACCAGCGCGACGACAATCGATTCCTCGATCAGCTTGTCCGTAAGATTGGACACCGCGCGTTCGATGAGCGCCGAGCGGTCGTAGGTCTCGACGATCTCCACGCCCTGCGGCAGACCCGCCTTGAGGCTGGCGAGTTTTTCCTTCACGTGCCGGATGGTCTCGCGGGCGTTGCTGCCGTAGCGCATCACCACGATGCCGCCCACCACCTCGCCCTCGCCGTCCAGTTCCGCCACACCCTGGCGCAGCTCCGGCCCGAGCTGGATCTGCGCCACGTCGGCCAGGCGCACCGCCACCCCGCCCGCGGCGCGCACCGGCGCCTGGCGCAAATCCTCGACCGAACTGATGTAGCCGCGCGCCCGCACCATGTAGGCCGCGCCGCCCATCTCGATCACCGAACCGCCGCTCTCGCCGTTGGCCTTGCGGATGGCATCGGCCACCTCGGCGAGGCTCACGCCGTAGGCGAGCAGCCGGTCCGGGTCCACCTCCACCTGATACTGCTTGACCATGCCGCCCACCGTGGCGACCTCCGCCACCCCCGGCAGGCGCTGCAACTCGAACTTGAGGAACCAGTCCTGGATGGAGCGCAACTGCGCGATGTCATGCCGGCCGGTACGGTCCGCCAGCGCATATTCATAGATCCAGCCCAC
>MGXL01000011.1:4725-6417 GCA_001801365.1 Gammaproteobacteria bacterium RBG_16_57_12
CCACGCCGGTCGCATCCGGCCCCAGCGCGGGGATCACGCCGGCCGGCAGCCGCCCCTGCGCCTGATTGAGATACTCCAGCACCCGCGAGCGCGCCCAGTAGGGATCGGTGCCATCCTTGAACAGCACATAGATGAACGAGTCGCCGAAGAACGAGTAACCGCGCACCGTGGTCGCCCCCGGCACCGCCAGCAGCGTGGTGGTCAGCGGATACGTCACCTGATCCTCCACCACCTGCGGCGCCTGACCAGGATAGCTGGTCTTGATGATGACCTGGGTGTCGGAGAGATCCGGAATGGCGTCCACCGGCGTGCGCTGCAGGGCAATGACGCCCCAGAGCACCAGCGCCAGCGTCGCCAGCAACACCGGCAGGCGATGCCTGAGCGACCAGTCAATGACTTTTTCGATCATCTCAGTGGCCCTCGTGGGAATCAGCAGGCCCGCTTTCCATGCGCTGCGTCGCGCCCTGCAAGCTGGCCTCGGCATCGATCAGGAACTGGCCGCTCAACACCACTTGCTGGCCTTCCTCCAGGCCCGCGACGATCTCCACCTGATCGCTGCTCTCCACACCGGTCTTCACCACCGCCGGCCTGAAACGCCCTTCACCCAGGGCGAGCATCACCTTGTCCTGCGTGCCGGTGCGGATCAGCGCCTCGCGCGGCACGGCCAGCACGTTGTCGCGCGTGCCCGCGCGCAGGGTCACATTGGCGAACATGTCAGGCTTGAGGCCCAGCCCGGGATTGGTGAGCTCCAGACGCACCTTGGCCGTGCGGGTCTTTTCCTCGAGGTAGGGATAGATGTACGTCACCCGGCCCTTGAACTCCCGGCCCGGCAGCGCCGCCACCTGCAGTTGCGCCCAGTCGCCGACCTTGATCCAGGGCAGATCCTGCTCGTACACATCCACCGACACCCAGATCACCGACAGATCGGCCAGCAGGTACAGTTCCGTCTCGGGCGTGACGTACTGGCCCTCGCGCACTCCCATCTCCATCACCACGCCATCAAAGGGTGAATGGAGGTGCAGGTTTTTCATGATCTGGCGGTCCTGCTCCAGCTCGTGCAACTGATGCTCCGGCACACCGAACAGCAGCAGGCGCTCGCGCGCGCTCTCAACCAGCTCCTCGGCGCCACGGCGGATGTCGGGGAAGGGACTTTCCCTGAACGTTTCCCGGCTGTTCAGTGCCAGCAGATATTCCTGCTGGCTGGCGACCAGTTGCGGCGAATAGAGGCTGAGCAGCATGGCGCCCTTGCTCACCGGCTCGCCGGTACGGGCGACATACAGCTTCTCCACCCAGCCCTCGGTCCTGGGATGCATGCGCGCGATGCGCTCCTCGCTCACCTGCACCCGGCCCACCGCGCGGATGTCGCGCCTGAGATCCACCCGCGCGACCGGCGCGGTGCGCATCCCCATGTTCTGCACCACGGCCGGATCGATGCTCGCCACGCCTTCACCCTGCGCTTCGTCGGCGTATACGGGAACGTAATCCATACCCATATCATCCTTGGCGGGCGCGGGCGTGGTGATCTCCGGGTTCATGGGATGGCGGTAAAACAGCACCCTGCGCTCGGCGGGTTGCACCACCCCGGGCGCATCCGGGGCTGGCTGGCGGCTGGCCAGCCAGTAACCGCCGCCCAGCCCGATCAGCAGCGTCACCACTGCCACCACGATCATCATGCCTTTATTCATAAATACT
>MGXL01000011.1:6425-12788 GCA_001801365.1 Gammaproteobacteria bacterium RBG_16_57_12
CCACCGCCGCCTGCAACATGGCCAAGGCCTGCCGGGCGGCGCCAAACAGCTGCCAATAGCGAATTTCCAGATCGCGCTGGGCGATCTGCGCGCGCACCAGCGCCAGAAAATCCACCGTGTTCACCTGATAGCCGGCGCGCATCGAATCCACCGTCTGACTCGCCTGGGGAAGAATGCCGGTCTCCAGCAGGCTGAGCTGTTCCTCGAGCTGCCGGTATTCCACCAGCCCCCGGCGCACCTCTGTCGCTACCTCGATCTGGCGGGCGCGCAGCTCGAGCTGCTGCTCCTCCTCCCGCAGGCGCTGTGCCTGAGCCCGATCCTGGCGCTGGGCGGCGCGCGCCGGAAAGATCATCCCGAAACGCAGCGTGACCATATCATCGAATCCGGGACGAGCGCCGTAAGATGCCCCCAGACGGAAATCCGGGTAATAGTCGAGCCGGCTCAACTCAGTCCGCGCGCGCGATGCCTCCACCAGCGCCTGTTGCGATACGAGCCCGGCGCGTACCTCCTGCGCCCTGGCTTGTAGCACCTCCTCGGCGCGCAGACGAGGCAGCGCCGTCTCGACCTGCGCCGGCAAACTCAGCGCTTGCGCGGCGGGCCGGTTCAGCAGGGCATTGAGTTCGGCCACCGCCTGGGCGCGCTGTCCCTTGAGCTCCAGCTCACGATCGAGCAGATTCGAGCGCTCCAGATAGGCGAGCAGCACATCCTGCTGCTGCCCCTCGCCCACCCGATATTTAGCCTGCGCAATGGCCGCCAGTTGCTCCAGCAAGTCACGGCTGCGGCCGACGATCTCCAGCGCGTGCTCCAGCGCGAACAGCCGCCACCAGGCCCGGCGCACCTCCCCCGCCAGTTTGAGGCGCGCCTCCTGCACCTCGGCCTGCGCAGCATCCGCCTCGTGCTGCGCGGCGCGCTGCGCATAGCGCAACTTCCCCGGATAAGGCAGCTCCTGCATCACCCCGAATTCGATCTGGGTCATGGGGTCTTCGCGCAGGGACAGGCTGGCGATCGGTACATTGGCCAGGCTCAACTCCAGCTCGGGATCGGGCAGCGCACCCTCCTGAGCGGGTTGCTCGGCAGCCGCGTCCGCCTGCGCCTGCCGCGCGCCCAACGCGGCGTTGTGCTGCGCCGCCTCGGCCAGCGCAGCCTCCAGAGTCAGCACCGGCTCCTCTGCCATGGCAACTGACAGGCCGAGAAACACCGCCGCCCCGATCGAAATACTTTTCACATGCATGCGTAGCCCTCAGAACATGAAATTCGCCAGCAGATACAGCGTATTGTTATCCCGTGCATCGCGGCCAAAACCGTCGTAGTTTGTGCTTGCGCCGTTGAATTCATCGTAGGCGGTGTATTGCAGTGCAAGTTTGGTCTGGAGCTGCGGCAAGTAATCGAATTCCAGCACCGCCCCGCGAGTGTCCGGGCGACCGCTGGCACTTCCTTCCACCTCGCCCGGTGGATACAGTGCGGGATCGGCATCGCCGCGCACAGCAAAGTAGCCCAGTGTCACCCCGTACATGCGTTGATAAACATACCCGGCGTTCAGCCGCAGGATGTCCAGATCCCGCGCCGCGGCCCCGGTCATGCTGTCGCCATATTCCGTGCGACGCCTGATCCAGGTGGCATAGGCAGTGACGATGTGCGGGTCGTCGACATACTGATACTGCGCATCCAGCGCCACGTCGCGGTACTCCTGCATCATGCCGAGCATCATCGCCATCGGGTCCGCAGCATCGAGCCGGGTCTTGCCCGAGATGCCATAGGCCCCTGCCGCGTAGGAGGCGCTCTCCCGTTGCCCGGTATAAGCCAGACGCCAGTACGGCGCCACGTCCATGAGCTCGCCCATCTCGCCGCCGTCGCGCGAGCGATAGCCCGTCAGCTCCACATAGACAGCGTTGTCCCACAGGGTATACACCCCCAGCCCCACCACGCGCATCGACAGCGGCATGCTCAGCCCCAGCCCCGCGGCCGGCTCCGGCGCGATCGCCGTCGGTTCGTAGGGAAACATATAGACCGGCGTGCTGTTCCATACATCCTGAAGCGTGGGCATGTTGTTCAGCGTCAGCCCATAGAGCAGATTGCGCCGGCCGAAGGTGGTCTGATCGGCATAGCGAATATCTGCCATCTCGAGCGCGAAGTCCTCCTCATCCTCGTAGGCCAACTGGGCGAAGGCGCCGAGCTTTTCGGTGATGCGTCCGCCGTAATAAAGGCTGGCGCTCTGTGGCACTCGCGGTTTCTTCCCGTCCAGCTCCTGACCCGCCTCGCCGAGGCGGGTGTAAGTCAGCTGCACGCCAGCGGCCAACGGTGGCAGCCGGCGCTCGCCACTGCTCAAGGTGTAACCGTTGAGTTTGAAATCCCGGCCAAATGCAGTGAGTTGCGGAAACACGGTATGACAGGCGGAACACGGCATACCGGTCTGGCGTGCGAAACTCGGGATGGCCTGCGCCGTCCCCGCAAACTGCCACAACAGCACCGCCCATCCGGCAAGCATTGCCAGTTTGTCTATTTTGTAACGCATGAACACTCCCCAATGACCGTTGACACGTGCCGACGAATCCAGCACGCAAGAAACAGCGATCCGGCGCCGGGCGAACCATGAATGCACATGACAACGCGTTCAACGCGTAGCAGTTACAGGCAGGCCGCCAGAGCGGATCGGATTACAGTTGGAGGGAGCGCGGAGGTTCCGCGAGAGGATCAGCGTGGATATAAACCAGGGGAACTGTGGTAGGAAGATAGCGATCATGCGCCGCCGGAACAACGGCAAGGTCATGGGAAGCCGCGAAGGCAAGACAGCAATGGCCGGCGATATCGCAGCTGCTGCTGTCCAGATGGGCGCACGAGGGTGAAGAGTTATCGGCAGCCTGAGCCTGACAACCCGCCTCATCGGCATATCCCAATGAATCGGTAGTGACCTGCATGCCAGCAGCCGGGTGCAGCATCTGTTGCATGCCGGCGAAGGCGCCGTGCAGCGGCGCCGCCAGCAACAACAACCCCAGGCACAGGCTGACAATCTTTCTGAATACTGTATTAGGCATCATGTTGCCACTTGAACCGCCTCAAGGACATTTACTGTTTTCAGTATAGACCGGTAGCGGCGGAAAAGCGATGCTCTTGAATCCCCGCGCCTATTCATGGCGACTATAGGGGAATTTGACATGGCCATAGCGGAGCACCAGCACGGTCAAGCCCAGCAGCAGAGCCGCCGCGGTGATGGCGATCATCTCCCAGACTTCCAGTTCCTTCATGTCCAGAATCAGATAGCGGGCCAAGGCGACAATGGCGATATAGATCGGCAGGCGCACTGGCAGACGATGGGACTCGAGATATATCCCCACCATGGTCAACACCTCAAGATAGATAAACATCAACAGCAGATCGGCCAGCGTCACATCCCAGATCATGATCATATGCATGACCTCCTTGATCATTGCCAGGGTCGTGGCAATGGCAATCACGATCAGCCCGCTATTCTCGATGGCCACAAGGCTGGTGTGGGCCATATTTTTTGCTTTATCAGTCATGCGCGCTATCTCATCCATTCTCTGTTGGGTTTAACTGACGGGGATTTCCATGTCGGCTAGTATAACGTAGCCAACATGGTCAGCGGAAATCTATGACTTGGGTGGTAAAGATCGAACCTTATCCCCGCTATCGGTTTGGTGGCTGGCAAGCTGCTCGGCCAGCGCGGCTTCCACATCCGCAAATACCTGATTGAGGATCAGGCCGGCATGGATATGATAATAGCGTAACTTGCATTTGATCTGTTCGTGCAAGGTGCGCCGGCCAGTCACCTGAAAGTCGGTCCATGCCATGATCGGCAGGTCATCCATGCTTTCATCGACCACCAGCCACAACTCTTCATCCATCATCATGCACAGGTTACGCAAATGGGGTAGTGCCAGCCGCAGCGGACTGGCGATTCTGAGCAGTGCCAGCCGCACGCGGTTGTAGTCCTCGGCCTTGACGCTCACCGCGTGTATCTGCATCACCGGCACATCATTCAAGCGCGTCTTCACTGCCGCCCTCCTGGGATAGAGGCTTTGCACAGTATCGAAAAAAATCCATGGACAATTCCAGTATGGATCAGCAATCCGGGGCTGTCCACTCACGACACACGCCTGGAACGGCCGGTTATCTGGTCAGACTGGCAAACAGTGCGGGTAGCTTTTCCGGCAGACGCTGCACATGATCGATAATGGTGTAGTGGTTCATGCCGAAGATCCGTTTGACATAGTCATCGGCCTGCGGGTCCAGGGTCAGGCAATAACTCAGGATACCCCGGGTGTAGAGTTCTTCCACGGCCTTTTTGGTATCGTGGCGCAGGTATTGCGGATCGCGCTCGTCGATATCCGCCGGCTCGCCGTCAGTGATGATCAACAGCAGCTTGCGCCGCTCCGGCTGCCGGAGCAGGTGCCGCGCGGCATGACGCAGCGCCCCGCCCATGCGGGTGGACAAACCGCCCTGCATGCCGGCCAGACGCGCCTTGACCTCGTCGTCGAAGCGCTGGCTGAAATCCTTGAAACGGAAGTATTGCACATCGTGGCGGCCATCGGAGGCAAAGCCGTGGATGGCGAAGGGATCACCGATACCGTTGATGGCGGTCGCCACCAGCGCGGCGGCCTCGCGCGTCAGTTGCAGAATCGACTTGTCGCCGCCCTCGACCAGCTCGTTAGTAGATTCCGAAAGATCGAGCAACACCAGCACCGCCAGATCGCGATTTTTGATCACATTGCGCTGGGTGATGCGCGGGCTGGGATTGCGCCCCATGCGGATATCGATCATCGCCTCCACGGCGGCGTTGATATCGATCTCATCACCATCCTCCAGCCGGCGCTGGCGCTGTACACCTGCCGGCTGCAACATGTCGATGATCTGTTTGATGCGCGAGGCGACCGGGCGGTATTCCAGCAGGATACGGTCGATGTCTTCCACCAGACCCTTGGGCTGGCGCTTTTCATATACCGTCACCCAGTCGGGCCGGTGCAGCTGCACCTGGTAATCCCACTCCTGATAGTGGAAGGGGTCGGAGACGGGCTCCTTGCCCCACATCTGGTTATAGCTGACGCCTGCATCTTCGTAGGGAAAGAACTCGGTGTTGCAGATCCAGATCTCCTGGGCATCGTCACCGGCCAGCTCGCAATCGGTTTCATTCGCCATTTCAATGGCGCTGACGTATTTGCGCACCTGGCGCTGGCTGGCCGGCACATAGTCGACCCCGTCCGCCCAGGCCAGCTCGTTGAATTCCCAGATGAAGCGGTTGTCATCGCGGTAGGGAATGCGCATGCCCTCCAGTACCCGCAGACTCGGCACCTCCCGGCGCGCGGCGAACAGGTGGTACAACTCCAGACCCAGGTGCCAGGAGAACGCATTGTCGGTTTTATTCGCCTCGATGTTGAGGTGGAATTTCTCCGCCAGGGCATTCAGGGCCGCGTCATCAGAGCGCACCTCGCTGTCGAGCAGCATCAATGCAACCTGCTCAAGCGTCGCGACCGTGGGATGCTCCACCCTGCCGGCATACTCCTGTTCGAGCAGGGTCCGCCATAAGCGCTTGAGCCCTGGAAATACCTGTACCGCGCAATATTCCACGCGGGCATCCTCCAGCAGACCGATATAAAACATCTGGGCCGGGCTGAGCTGTTCGGCGGAGATCGGCGCACTGGTGTACATTAGATGCGCGGCCATATGGGCGGCGATGGCGCGGTAGAGTTCGATACCGCTGACGCCACCCAGGGGGTCCACGGCGTCGGGCAGATGCACCACGCGGGTCTGGAGATAAGGCTTGAACCCTTCATGATCGGTCGAGGCCGGACGCAGAAAGAAATCCCGGCCCCAGAAGGCGCGCAGATAAAAATTGAGTTTGCGCTGATTATCCACAAACAGCGAGCCGCGCCGCTCCTTTTGCAACACCGCGAGACTGTCCTGGGTCTCGAGATTGAAATAAGCCACCATATTATTGAAATCACGCCGATAGGCCTCGGCACCGAAATTGGCCCAGCGCTTCAATCCACTCAGGGTCAGTTTGCTGAGCAGTTCATCGATATGGTTGAGCATCGGGCGCAGGCCGCGTGCGGCCTTCGCGGAGAGCTGATGCACAAAGGTCAGGTAACCACGCAACAGTTCCGGGTCACCCAGGCGGCGCGCGGCGGTCGGCAGGCTGGAGAACAACAGGGCGATCACGTCCCCGGAGGTCATGGACGAGAGCTTCAGCGCCGCCTCCACCGCGTCGCGGATCACATCCTCGCCGCACTCCTTGACCACCAGCGGCATTTCCTGCAGGAAGGAAATCACCACCGCGCTGCCGCGGCCCAGATTCGCCAGGCCTTTCGCACCCTCGAGATAGTCGCGCAGCCCGGCCGGCGACATCAC
>MGXL01000011.1:12834-16401 GCA_001801365.1 Gammaproteobacteria bacterium RBG_16_57_12
GCCGCCTTCAGCAGCTCGTCACGATAGTCGTTGAGATTCACGCTCATGGTTTGCCTCTGTTCACATGGCCTGTAGCCTGGGTGGCGCCGAAGGCGGAACCCGGGGTTCCGTCATCCTGGGTTGCGCAAACAGCGCTCCACCCAGGCTACATGGATGATCTTTAGCCAAAAAATGTATTCACCGCCGCATCCAGCGTATCGCGCATGTCCGGATCATCGGTCAGCGGGCGCACCAGGGTCATGCTGCACGCGGCCACCGGACTGATGCCCTTGGCGATCAATTGCCCGGCGTATACCAGGAGGCGCGTCGAGATGCCTTCATCCAGGCCGTGCCCCTTGAGGTTGCGCGAACGATGGGCGATCTGCACCAGCTTGTGCGCGATGTCCATGCCGACGCCAGCCTCATCGGCAACGATCTCGGTTTCGATCTCCTCGGCCGGATAGTCAAAATCGAGCGCCCCGAAGCGCTGCTTGGTGGACTGCTTGAGATCCTTCATCAGGCTCTGGTAACCGGGGTTGTAGGAAATGACCAGCTGGAAATCCGGGTGCGCCTCGATCAGCTCACCCTTCTTGTCGAGCGGCAGGGTGCGGCGGTGGTCAGTCAGCGGGTGGATCACTACCGTGGTGTCCTGACGCGCCTCGACGACTTCATCGAGATAGCAGATCGCGCCGAGGCGGGCCGCGGTGCTGAGCGGCCCGTCCTGCCACTTGGTGCCGTCCTTGTCGAGCAGGAAACGGCCCACCAGGTCGGAGGCCGTCATGTCCTCGTTGCAGGCCACCGTGATCAGCGGCTTGTCCAGCTTCCAGGCCATGTATTCGACGAAACGCGACTTGCCGCAGCCCGTCGGGCCCTTGAGCATCACCGGCATGCGGGCGGCGTAGGCGGCCTCGAACAGCGCGACCTCATTGGCCACCGGCCGGTAATAGGGTTGTTTCTTGACGCGATATTGCTCGATCTGGGTATGGCTCATCACACACTCCTTCCAGGATGAATGAACAGTGAGGTGCCGGGTGAACCGGAATCCCGCTCAGGGCACTTCGCTATTAACTCCCTGCGTACATGATCTAAATCATCTGGCCGTAAAAAAAGGCCCCTGCTCGGAAGATCCGGCCAGGGGCCTTGTGCCGTGACTACCCTGAACCGGTGTTAGACGGCCTTGCCGCGGAATACCACCATCTCGGCACCCTTGGACTGGGCATAGTTATCATAGCCGACCAGGCGCACGTGATTGTTGGGATGCGCCTTGTGGCAGGCTTCGGCCTCGGCCAGGATCTTGTCGGTGCTGGTCTCGCCGAACATCGGCAGTTTCCACATATACCAGTAGTGGTCGAAGGCGTTTTCCGGCTCGGTATGCTCGATGGCCGGATTCCAGCCCTTCTTGACGATATACTCCACCTGCTTGCGGATCTGATCCTTGCTCATGGCCGGCAGGTAGGAGAAGGTCTCGAACTTGCGGCTGGTAACGTCGGTCAGGCTCGATTTGTAATCTTGCATTTCGCTCATTGGTTGCTCCTCATTCAATGTAGGGTGGGCATGTCTTTTCATGCCCACCGTATAGCAGCTTGAACTTGGTGGGCACGAACAACGTGCCCACCCTACGGTTTACTTGTGCGCCACGTCCAGCTTGTCGACGGTGTCGAACTCGAACTTGATTTCCTTCCAGGTCTCCATCGCCATCTTCAGCTCGGGGCTGGACTTGGCGGCAGCGGTCAGGATCTCTTTGCCTTCCTTCTCCAGCGCACGACCCTGGTTGCGGGCCTCTACGCAGGCTTCCAGCGCAACTCGGTTGGCGGCAGCGCCAGCGGCGTTGCCCCACGGATGACCCAGGGTACCGCCACCGAACTGCAGCACGGAATCGTCACCGAAGATGGTGACCAGTGCCGGCATATGCCACACATGGATACCGCCAGAGGCCACGGCAAAGACGCCCGGCATGGAGCCCCAATCCTGATCGAAGAAAATACCGCGCGAGCGATCTTCCTTGATGTATTTCTCGCGCAGCAGGTCGATCCAGCCCAGGGTGGAGGCGCGGTCGCCTTCCAGCTTGCCGACCACGGTGCCGGTGTGCAGGTGGTCGCCGCCGGACAGACGCAGGATCTTGGTCAGCACACGGAAGTGGATACCGTGGTGCGGGTTGCGGTCCAGCACGGCGTGCATGGCGCGGTGGATGTGCAGCAGCACGCCATTGTCACGGCACCAGTTGGCCAGGCCCGTGTTGGCGCAGAAACCGCCGGTGATATAGTCGTGCATGATGATCGGCGCGCCGATTTCCTTGGCGTACTCGGCACGCTTGTACATCTCTTCCGGCGTCGGGGCGGTCACGTTCAGGTAATGGCCCTTGCGCTCGCCGGTCTCGGCCTCGGCCTTGTCGATGGCGTCCATGACGAAGTCGAAACGCTGGCGCCAGCGCATGAACGGCTGAGAGTTGACGTTTTCGTCGTCCTTGGTGAAGTCCAGACCACCGCGCAGGCATTCATACACGGCGCGGCCGTAGTTCTTGGCGGAGAGGCCCAGCTTGGGCTTGATGGTGCAGCCCAGCAGCGGGCGGCCGTACTTGTTCATGACATCGCGCTCGACCTGGATACCATGGGGCGGACCGCCGCAGGTCTTGACGTAGGCGATGGGGAAACGCACGTCTTCCAGACGCAGGGCGCGGATGGCCTTGAAACCGAACACATTGCCGACCAGCGAGGTGAATACGTTAACAACCGAACCTTCCTCGAACAGATCGAAGGGGTAGGCGATGAAGGCATAGAAACAGGTGTCGTCGCCGGGCACATCTTCGATGCGGTAGGCGCGGCCCTTGTAGAAGTCCAGATCGGTCAACAGGTCAGTCCACACCGTGGTCCAGGTGCCGGTAGAGGACTCGGCGGCCACAGCGGCGGCGGCTTCCTCACGGGGCACGCCAGCCTGCGGGGTGATCTTGAAGCACGCCAGAATGTCGGTCTCGTTCGGCGTGTAATTGGGCATCCAGTAGGTTTCGCGATACTCTTTTACACCAGCTTTGTAGGTTTTTACTGCCATGTGCAGTCCTCCTATGTTTGATGTTGAAGGAACAAAATCTATCGTTGACCGGGGCATCAGGCTATTGCTTGATGCAACCCGGATTCCTAGCCCTTGAAACCCTGTCTGGAGATGGTCTTATTGGCCTAGTCGTGCACCTAGTATACGCAACTGTTGCATCATGTATATTCAATAGTTATGATGATTACCATAAGTTTTTACTTATGATTAGCCATGAACATCACTCTCCGACAATTCAAGGTATTCGAAGCGGTCGCCCGCCTGCTCAGCTTTACCCGCGCCTCGGCGGAGCTGCACCTGAGCCAGCCGGCGGTATCCATGCAAATCAAGCAGATGGAAGACAGCCTGGGCATGCCGCTGTTTGAACAACTGGGCAAACGTATTTACTTGACCGAGGCCGGGCAAGAGGTCTACCACCACGCCCGCGCCATTGCCCAGCAGCTGGATGACATGGAAACCGCCCTGGCCGCCCTCAAGGGCTTGGAACGTGGCCGGCTGCGTATTTCGGTCGCCTCGACCGCCAATTATTTCGTCCCCATGTTA
>MGXL01000012.1:0-17677 GCA_001801365.1 Gammaproteobacteria bacterium RBG_16_57_12
CTCTCTCGCCCCGGGGCGAGGGGTATAACCTGCCGGAGAGCTGTATCCGGGCCATCGCGCAGATTATCGACAGCCCGGCAGGCGTTATCTGGCTGCGGCGATTTTCCGGCGATTATAGCCAGGCGGCCCACTGGAACATGCCTGACATGGACAAGGTGGTTATTGATCAGAATGATGCCCTGGTGAAATTTCTGGTGCAGTCCGGCTGGGTGGTCGATTTGGATGAATTTCGCCGTGCGCCGGACAAATATATCAATCTGACCCTGCCGCCGTGGCTGGCCAGCAGGCTGCAACTGCGGATTATCGTGCCGCTGATTCATGATAATCAATTATTGGGATTCATCCTGCTGGCCAAACCGCGCGCCGAGCGGGACATCAACTGGGAGGACATCGATCTGTTCAAGACCGTGGGTGTCCAGGCGGCCGGCTATCTGGAATTGATGATGGCCACGGAGGCCTTGCTGGAGGCCAGGCAGTTTGAGGCGTTCAACCGGCTGTCCGCCTATGTGGTACATGACCTGAAAAATGTCGTGGCCCAACTGGGCCTGGTGGTGGCCAATGCGGCCCGGCATAAGAACAATCCGGAATTTATTGATGACGCCATCACCACCGTGGAGAATGCCGTCGCCAAGATGAATCATATGCTGGCGCAGCTGCGCAAGGGCGACAAGGATGCCATCCGCTCGGTCGAATATGTCAAACTGGAAAAGGTGCTGCGCGCCGCCTGTAACGCGCGGGCCGTCAAATCGCCGGGGCCGGTCCTGCAGCTACGCTGCGAGGGTGCCGTGGTGGCGGCCTCGCAGGAACGATTGGAGGCGATTTTCGAGCATATCATTCAGAATGCGCAGGATGCCTCCGCGGCGAATGGCGCCATTGATGTTATACTGTGGTGCGATAACAGTCAGGCTGTCGTCGAGGTGAAGGATACCGGATGCGGTATGACCGAGGAGTTTATGCGCGAGCATCTGTTCAAGCCGTTTGTGACCACCAAGGGCAATGCCGGCATGGGGATCGGAGTATATGAGACCAGGGACTATGTCACCTCCCTGGGTGGTCGCGTTGAAGTGGAAAGCACGCCAGGAAACGGCACGACATTCCGCATGTTGTTCCCCCTGAAGCTGCCGGTGGGTGTGGACCTCCCTGTGGAAGGCCAGAAAGAGGTGGCGCATTGAACCAGGATAACCAGGTGATCAAGACCCTGCTGGTGGTGGAAGATGACCCGGGCATCCAGCGCCAGCTGAAATGGAGTTTCGAGGGTTACCATGTGATCATCGCCGGTGACCGGGAGGCGGCGATTGCCGAAATGCGGCGCCATGAGCCTGGCGTGGCCTTGCTGGACCTCGGTCTGCCGCCCGATCCGGAAAATGCCTCTGAGGGCCTGGCGGCCTTGCAGGAGCTGTTGCGGCTGGTCCCGGAAACCAAGATCATTGTCGTTACCGGCAATGACGACCATGCCAATGCGGTCAAGGCAATCGGTCTGGGCGCCTATGATTTCTATCAAAAACCGATTGATCCCGAGGTGCTTGGACTGATCATCGCGCGCGCCTTTCATGTCCATGCCCTGGAGCAGGAGAATCGACTTCTTGCCAGGCAGTACAACCAGTCTCCCCTGTGCGGAATCACCGCCAGCAGTCCACAAATGCTGAAAATCTGCCGCACCATCGAGAAAGTGGCGCCCTCCGATGTGACCACATTGCTGCTGGGTGAAAGCGGGACCGGCAAGGAGGTGCTGGCCCGGGCCATCCATGCCCTGAGCACGCGCGCCGGGGGGCGGTTCGTGCCGATCAACTGCGCGGCCATTCCCGAAACCTTGCTGGAGAGTGAGTTGTTTGGTTATGAAAAGGGCGCCTTCACCGGGGCGAACAAGCAAACCATCGGCAAAATAGAAGGCGCCAATGGCGGTACACTGTTTCTGGATGAAATTGGTGATCTGCCCATGTCGCTGCAAGCCAAGTTATTGAGGTTTCTGCAGGAGCGGGTGATCGAACGGGTGGGCGGCCGCCAGGAAATCCCTGTCGATGTGCGTGTGGTCTGCGCCACCCATCAGGACCTGCCGGCTTATATCAAGGATGGCAGATTCCGCGAGGATCTCTATTACCGCATCAGTGAGATGACGATTACTATTCCGCCGTTGCGGGAACGTACCGGCGACGCCATTCTGCTGGCCAAGGTGTTGCTGGAGCGTTACGCCGGCGCGCGGGCGAAAGCGCCGCGTAATTTCAGCCAGGAGGCCTTGTCGGCAATCGAGGCGCACCGGTGGGATGGCAATGTCCGCGAACTGGAAAATCGAATCAAGCGGGCGGTTATCATGGCCGAAGGAGCGTTGATTACGGCCGAAGATCTGGAGTTAACGGCCGACGGGCATGCGTCGCTGCCGTTGAATCTGAAACAGGTGCGGGAAGACGCGGAACAGATAGCCATCCGGCGGGTAATGAGCATGTGTGGCGGCAAGGTCTCTCAGGCGGCGGAGATGCTGGGCGTTACGCGGCCGACACTTTATAGCCTGATGGAAAAGTATGGTCTGAAGCCGTAAATGACAATCAACCAAGAGAAGAATGGCGCTTACTTAAGCGGTTGATAATCGATGTAGGGTGGATGAGGCGCGCTTTTTTTGCGCCGTAATCCACCAAGCGTGCGAAGCACACCACCTGATTTTTAATGAGCACAGAGGGTGGTTACGCAAAAAATGTTCATCCACATTTTGACTTAAGTAAGCGCCATTCAACCCAGAGAATACGAATCAAGGAGACATGATGAAAAACTTATCACTAGTGGTGATCCTGGCCTTACTGAGCTTGCCGGGGATAGGCGCGGCCTCCGTTGCGGACGAACTTGAAGCGGGCAAAAAGGCCTTTGCACAAGGCGAGGTGCGCACGGCGGTTATTCATTTCAAGAACGTCCTGAAGGAAGAGCCGGACAATGTCGAGGGCCGGCTGTCGCTCGGGCAGGTTTATGTCGAGGTGGGGGATGGGGCCTCGGCGGAAAAGGAAATTACCAGGGCCAGGCAACTGGGGCTGGCAAGGGACCGCTGGCTGGTTCCGCTGGGCAAGGCCTATCTGCTACAGAGGAACTTTCAGAAGGTTCTGGACGAAATCACGGTGGAGTCCGGTGATGCTTCAACGGTACAAGTCAATATCCTGACCCTGCATGCCGATGCCCATATGGGACTAGGGGATAGAGACAAGGCGCGCCAGGAATATGAACAGGCGCTCAAGTCAAACCCACAGGCGGTGGATGCCATTCTGGGGCAGGTAAGTCTCGCCGTGATCGCTGGGGATCTTGCCGGCGCCGAGAGCAATATCGCCCAGGCAAAAAAACTGGGCCCTGCGAATTACCGCGTCTGGCTGATGAGCGCCGAGATCGCCAGGATGCAGAAAAAATTCCCGGCAGCGGAAGCGGATTATACCCAGGCGACCAAACTGGCCCCGTGGGATACCAGCGCCTTTTTGGGTCTGACGGCCGTAGCGCTGGCCCAGGGTAATACCGATAAGGCCAAACAACATCTGAATGCGGCGGCGCAAATCGCTCCCAAGCATCCCATGATTCATTACATGCGCGCGGTAATCGCCTATCAGGCCAAGGAGTTTCCCGCAGCGGAAGAATCGCTGCAACAGGTGCTGAAGGTGGCGCCCCGGCATATGCCGAGCCAGTTGATGATGGGAACCATCCAGTATGATAAAGGCAGTTATGAATCGGCCGAGGGCTATCTGAGCCGGTATGTGGCGGAGTATCCCGATCAGGTTCCCGCCGCCAAGGTGCTGGCGGCCACCTACATGAAGCTGAACAACCCGAAGAAGGCCATTGCGATTCTGGAAAAGGCGGCGGCGAAATCTTCCGACGATGCCCAGCTGCTGGCCTTGCTGGGCAGCGCCTACATGCGTTCCGGTGATGTCAGCAAAGGGAATGAGACGCTGGAAAAGGCGGTGAACATCGCGCCCGATGCGGCAAATATCCGTACCCAGTTGGCGCTCGGACTGCTGGCAGAGGGCGAAACCAGCCAGGCCGTAACCGAGCTGGAATCGGCCGTGGAATTGGGGCAGGACGTCATCCAGGCGGATATGCTGTTGATCATGACGCATATGAAGCAGCGGGATTTCGACAAGGCCCTGCAGGCGGCGGCGGCGCTCGCCAAAAAACAACCCGATAGCCCCGTCGCGTACAGTTTCATGGGGGGCGCCTATCTGGGCAAGGGTGACAAAAAGGCCGCCCGTGAACAGTTCGAGCAGGCATTAAAAATTCAGCCGAAATTCAGCGGGGCCAGGATGAATCTTGCCGCCATGGATCTGGACGCCGGTAATATCGATGCGGCAAAACAGCGCTATCACGACATTCTCAAGGAGGATGACAAGAATCTTGACGCCATGCTGGCGCTCGTCATGGTCGCCGAGAAGCAGGAAAACATCGAAGATGCCCGCAAGTGGCTGTTACAGGCCTGGGAAAAGAATCCGCAGTCGATCCGAGCGGCCGGTTCGTTGGTTAATTTTTACATGTCGCAGCAGGAAGGCATGAAGGCCCTGGATATCGCCAATGGCATTGCGGCCGTCCATCCACAGCACCCGGAGGCCTTGCGTCTGTTGGGGCAGGCGCAACTGGCCGCGGACAAAAAATCCAGCGCGGTCGCGACATTCGCCAAGATAACCGGCCTGTTGCCCAATCAGCCGCAGGCGCATCACCTGCTCGGCATGGCCCAACTGGAAAATGGTGATAACACGGCCGCCAGAAAGAGCCTCAAACGCGCACTTGAATTGCAAAAAGACTTTGCCCCCGCCCTGGCCTCATTGGCCGGTCTGGAATTGAAGGCCAACAATCACGCCGAAGCCCGGCGCCTGGCCACACAGTTGCAGCAGCTCGCGCCCAAGGCTGTGACGGGTTATCTGGTCGAAGCCGCTTCATTCCAGGAAGGCAAGGATTATACGGCCGCCATCAAGGTCTATGAGCGCGGTATGGCGCAACTGGATGACAGCCGGCTGATCCTTGGCATGCATCAGGCCCATGTACAGGCGGGCAACAAACAAAAGGCCGAACAGGTGCTGGTCGACTGGCTGGGCCGTTATCCGAAAGACAATGCCGCCCGTTCAATACTGGCGGGTTATTACATGCAGCAGAAGAACAATGACCAGGCGCTGGCACAGTACCAGAAGGTTCTGGAGGTGCAGCCTGACAACTATATTGCGCACAATAATCTGGCCTGGTTGTATCATCTAAAAGGCGATGCCAAGGCGCTGAAGCATGCCGAGCAGGCCTATACTCTTCAGCCCAAATTGCCCTCCGTCATGGACACCTATGGCTGGGAGTTGCTGCATTATGGCGACAAGAACCGCGGCCTGGTCATGTTGCAGCAGGCAGCGGTCCAGGCCCCGCACATGCCTGAAATCCGCTATCACATGGCGGTGGCCCTGGAAAAAAATGGCCGGCATGATGAAGCGCTGCTCGAGATGAAGCGTCTGCTACAGGAACATCAGGATTTTTCTGAAATCGAGGATGCGAAAAAGTTTTATGAGCAGATTAACAAGTGATCTGACTCTATACTATCTTTTTTACTAATCCGAATGTCGTTCTGTGGGATGGTGTTATTTGATTTTCCGAAGGAATACCATTTTAGCGAACACAGCTCGCGATTAATGCCGAAACAGCGAGCTAATCACGAGCTGATATTTGATGCAAAACCAACAGGACTTTCCATTTTTCTGCCGGGTTATTGGCGGAGAGTACCATTTATTACGTGGGGCCGTATGAAGCTTAGAAAAGGATTGCGCCATTTAGGTATTGTATCGTTGGTAATGCTGGCGATTACCGCCATACTGCTCGCGACCGGATGCGGCGAGAAACTGTTATCGGATGCGGAATATATCCAGCGTGCCAAGGAGCACCAGGATAAAGGCGATCTCATTGCAGCCAGTATTGAGTTGAAAAATGCCTTGAGAGTCAACCCGGATCATCCTGAAGTGCGATGGTTGCTGGGAAAGATCTATGTGGAGCTGGGACATGGCGCGGCGGCAGAGAAGGAATTACAGCGCGCTGTCGAACTGGGCGTGGCGCGTGATGGCATCGCCATTCCTCTGGGCCAAGCCTACCTGCTGCAGAAGAAGCATGCCCAGCTCATTGCCGATATCCAGCCGCTCACCACCTTGACGCCCGATGCCAATGCTCATATCAATGCGATGCGCAGCGATGCCTATCTTGGCCTGGGTAATCAGAAGGAGGCAGAGGCAGCGCTTCAGGAAGCCATGCAGCTCAGCGCCAGGTCAAAGGAGGTGCGCGTCGCCTATGCCCGTTATGCCGTGGCCAAGCGTCAGATCGACGAGGCGAGGAAATGGCTTGAGGAGGTGCTGGCCGATGCCCCCGAGTATGCTCCGGCCTGGAAATTGCGCGGGGATCTGGACAGGTGGCAGCTCAAACTGAAAGATGCCGAACAATCCTATACCAAGGCGATAGATAACAGCCATAACAATGATAATGAACGGTTAATGCGCGCCATGGTTCGTATCGGGTTGAAGGATTATGAAGGCGCTGAAAAGGACTTGAAGATTCTGGTGAAAGTGGCTCCCAAGCATCCGGGAGTGAATTACGCCCAGGGCCTGATCAATTTCCAGCAGGAAAAATACCGTGAGGCGCAGTTGGCCTTTGAAAAATCGGTGGCGCTGGACAAGAACTATGCGCCTGCACTGTATTATCTGGGCTCGACCCATTTCGCCCAGAGGCAGCATGAGCAGGCCGAACAATATTTATCGCAATACCTGACCATGGCGCCGCGTTCTACAGCCGCGGCAAAGATGCTGGGTGTTATTTATCTGCGCAATAAAAATCTGTCCAAGGCCGAATCAGTGTTATTGCCTGTCCTGACGCGTCAGCCTGATGATGTCGTGGTGCTCAATCTGCTGGCAAATATCGCCCTTGCGCAGGGTAATGCTGAAAAGAGCATTGCCTATCTGAATAAGGTGGCCGCGATCAATCCGGATCAGGCGCTGTCGCGGGCCAGGCTCGGATTCGGGCTGCTGGTGGAGGGTGAAGATGATCGCGCCATTAATGAGCTTGAAACATCGATCGAGCTGCAACCGGATTTGTCTCAGGCCGACACCATGCTGGTTATGAGTTTTATGAAAACACGGAAATATGACCAGGCGCTGGAAGCCGCGGAGCGTTATCGAGCGAAGCAACCGGACAGCGCAGAGCCCTATAATCTGCTTGGCCTGATCAGCATCGCCAGGAAAAATGAAGCCGAGGCTGTCAGGAATTTCACTGCCGCAGTACAGAAGGCCCCTGGGCATGTTGCCGCATCGGTCAATCTTGCCAATATCGCTCTGAAGGGTAAGCGTCCGGATGAGGCACGCAGCCGTTTACAGGAGGCACTGAAGCATAATCCAGACAATACCTATCTGGCGTACCGCCTGGCCAGGTTGGAGGCGGATTCCGGCAATCTGCAACTGGCCGTCGAAATGCTGAAAAAGGCAGTGGCAAAGGAGCCGACTTCGCCTGAACCGGTAATGGAACTGGCACGCCTGTATCTGGAATCCGGTCAACCCGAGGAAGCATTGGCCATTGTGCAGAAGATCCAGGCACAGTCTCCCAATCAGCCCGATGTACTGGCGGTGGTGGGTGAGGCCGAAATGAATCTTGGCCAGATCCCCAGGGCCATGCCGGCATTGCGAAAACTGGTTGAGATACAGCCCAATGCCCAGAATTACTATCTGTTAGCCAGGGCACATGTCGCGGCCAGAGATTATGCCGCCGCACAAAGGGCTGTGGATCAGTCATTGAAAATCCAGGCTGATTATTTGCCAGCCCGGGTTGGACAGGTGCATGTGCTGACCCTGCTTAAAAAGACCGCCCAGGCCAGCGCCAGATTTAAACAACTGCAGACAGATTTTCCCAATCAACAGGAAATCCTTGTGCTGGAGAGTTGGCTGGCTACATATAATCAGCAGCCCGAGGCGGCGATCAGCGCCTTGCGGAAGGCCTTTCAGTTGAAGCCCACACGGCGGGTTGTTATTGAATTGGCCGAGGCGCAAATCCGGGCCGGAGACGCCGTGGCGGCAATTGCCACCCTGAACAACTGGTTGAAGGATCATCAGGACGATATGCTGATCTCATTAAAAGTGGCGCATGTCTATATGACCCTGAATCGCGATGATGAGGCGCGTGCGGCCTATGAGAAAGTGGTTGCCCTGGCGCCGAATTTCGTGCCGGCCCTGAACAACCTCGCCTGGCTGCTGCGCACGCAGGATTTACCGCGCGCGCTGTCGTATGCCGAGCGCAATTATGAACTGGCGCCAAAATCCCCGGTGGTGGTGGATACCCTGGCCATGCTGATGCTTGAGAAAGGCAGCCATGCAGAAGCGGTAAGATTACTGCAAACAGTCAATGCGATGGTCACGCCGGCATCCCCCACGTACCAATACCACCTGGCCCTTGCCCTGAGCAAATCCGGTGATAAACCCGCAGCCATTTCACTGCTTGATGAGATATTCAAGAAGAAGGCGCAGTTCCCGGAAGAGCAACAGGCCAAGGATTTGCGCCAACAGCTCAACCGATAACCAGATAGTTGCCCATGAGTCGATCGGCCGCAGGATCCTGCTATTGCCGGGCAATAGTACTTGACTGCTGTTTTCAGGTGCCGTCTTCCTGCTACGAAGCACAATGCCCTTGCCGGTTCTGATGTCGTTTGGGCCATCGCCGGTCATGGTGTATATTTCATGTGCAGCGATTATCTTTCTAACATCCCTGATGATATGAGTGAATCAACATGGACAAGACATTTGATTATTCTGCGGCCTTTTCGCGCAATATCGGCTGGGTAACCCATGAAGAGCAGCAGATTCTGCGTCATAAGCGTGTCGCCATCGGCGGCATGGGCGGGGTCGGCGGCAGTCACCTCATCGTGCTGGCGCGCCTGGGGATAGGCAAGTTCAATATCGCGGATCTGGATGAATTCGATATCCCGAATTTTAACCGGCAGTACGGGGCAGCTCTGTCCACCCTGGGGCAGCCCAAGGTGGAGGTCATGGAAAGGGTGATCCGGGATATCAATCCCGAGCTGGAGATCAAGGCATTCAAAAACGGCGTCAGCATGGAAAATCTGGATGATTTCCTCGATGGGGTTGATATCTATGTCGATAGCTTGGATATTTTTTCCATCGATATCCGCCGGGCGGTGTTTGCCAGGTGCTATGAACGCGGCATCCCGACCATTACCGCCGCGCCCATGGGCATGGGTACCGCTTTCGTGGTCTTCATGCCGGGGCGGATGAGCTTCGAGGAGTATTTCTGTCTGGAAGGTTTGAGTTTAGAGGATCAGGTCATCCGTTTTGTAATCGGGCTGTCTCCCACAGTGATGCAGCGCCAATATCTGGTGGATAGATCATCGGTAAATTTCCTGAAGAAGAAGGTTCCCTCGACGGTTATGGGCATCGAGCTTGCCGCCGGAGCGGCGTGCAGCAATGTGCTGAAGATTCTGTTGGGCCGCGGAGAGGTGATCGCGGCTCCCTATGGCCTCCATTTCGATGCCTATCGAAATCAGCTGAAAAAGACCTGGAGGCCGTGGGGCAACCGCAATCCGCTCCAACGTTACATGTTCTGGCGCGTAAAGCGTTTATTAAGAGAGGTCAGGGATTAGCCTAGCCCGCAGATTCCTGCGGACATAAAAAAGCGGGTGTACATGGTACACCCGCTTGTTACTTATGTTGCAGTCAGATTAGGCTGACTTTCTGCGACGGGCAGCACCTGCCATACCCAGAAGCGCGATACCTGCCAGTGCCAGACTGCTGGGCTCCGGTACATTGAAGGTCACGCTGCCATCATGGCTGGAGGTCAGTTCCCAGTAATCCGGGCCTGCACCACCATCGAAAGGACCAGCGATGGTTACGTCCAGCGGATCAGTGTTCTGGTCAATGAAGAAGGAAATCTTCATGGCTTCATTGCAGTTGGTCCAGATATCGAAGAAGCTGTCGGAACCGAGGCAGCTATGATCGGCAGAGTGGAACAGGTCATTGTAACCGGCATCGACTGTGGTGAAGTCCACTTCACCAAAGATTTCCAGATTCAATCCACCGATGGGTAAGCCCGCGGTTACATTCAAATCCATGAAGTTGTTGAAGGTTACGCCATCAAAGGTGATATAAAGTTCGATCAGTCCGGGACCATACATGGGTACCGGCACGCCGCCACTCATAGCGCTTACGACTCCACCCAAGCCGGTGAAAGAGAAGCTCATCAGCCATTCCTCACCATATTTGTTATCACTCGGACCTGTGTCAAATACTTCAGCGGGAATCAAGGCGGTCACCAGGTTGTTGGACAGTCCGGTGCCAACGGCCAGTCCGCCGTCTGTTGCCAGTGGGTCACCGACGTCGATGCCATTGCTATCGATATCATACACGGTTGTGAAAGAATCATAGCGTATGGTCACCTGATCCTTCACTCCTGTGCAGGTAGGGCAGGCTTGAGTTGCTGCTCCCGTTTCCCAATCCGTACCCGGATCCAGGTAGAACGGGTCGGCGCTTACCGCTGAGGCGGTACCTGCCAGCGCTGTGGCCAGAATTACTTTCTTGATTGTCTTCATGTTGTTCACCTTTGCTCTCATCCAATGTAATTAAAGTGATTAAGATCTTTCGCATGTATACAAAGCACATACCATGCCATATTTGTTAAGTGAATGATAAATAAATGGAAAGTATTTGAAATTGTTTGGGCATCTCAATGGGACAGTCATGTAGTGTAAAAATATCTGACATCCGGATGGTAACAGGAGGCTGTTTTGGTTGATACGAAGAAGGTGCGATAATCATTTTATTAAACTCCGTATAAACAATATGTTACAGATGCATTTAAAGCGGGTTAAGAATTAAGGGTCTGCTGATTTTGGCATTCATTCCGTCAACAGGCCTGAAAAAATACTCACTGGCTGAAGTGAATGGCCCATGAGGTGAAAACGGACTGTAAAATATTTCGAATGGCTGTTAAATCAATAATATAGCGTTGAGTGACGGTTAGGGAAAAGCCTCAGGATGATTATTTCACTACATGAAGATTTTTACGCCGCATATCGGCCTTCATGTCATCCATAAGGGTAAGCAAAAGATCCTGCATATCCGGTTTGAGCCCATACAGCAACATGTCCCGGTCGATGTAAAAAGGGGCGCGCTGGCCGTGATAATCCATAACCTTTCCAACCTGCAGAAAATTGATCCCGTATCCCCGCAGATGGCGCGCCAGGCGGGGATCCATTGCGGCAAATACGCCTTGCAGTCCGGAGAGCAAACCCAGCGAGGCGGCTGCCAGATACAAGCCAAGGGGAATGTAGGGGAAGTGACGTTGCTCCGTTGCGCTTACCGGGCGGTTTCCATCGAGGCCACAGGGATTGGCGGCGTCCAGATAGCGGCGGCGGTAATAGGGCAGGACCGCCAGGCGTGAAATCTCGCCGATCTTGTCTCTCGGCAGCCTGGCGGGATCGATAATGGCGTGATTGAGGGTGTGGCCGCAATATTTTTCAAACGGTAAGGGCGCTTCCGGGTCGGCAGGATCAGTCAGCACCAGACGCACGCAGCCTGCAGATTCACCCGTGGATTCGCTCAGCATCAGGCAATGGATGGAGTGGCTATCATAATGATCACGCTCCTGCTGCCCTGTAATGCTGTCTTTCAGGTCATAATTGAACTCCTGACAATACACCTGATACCGGATTCGATATACTTCTTCAAGACTTATTTCAGAATTGGCAATAGTCGGCCGAAAATAACTGTGGAAGGTGGTGCCAACATTGATATGGGTAACGGTTGTCATGCAATACCACTTCGTTTTGATGGATATCTCTCGGAGAAGGAGAGATTAATAGGCTCAAGGGTAGGATAACGGTTTTATGGTATCAGGAGATAGCAAGGTGCGCCAATGGTTTTTTCTACTCTAATAAAACCGTATAGCGATGACCTTTTGTTCCGGGTAACACAGGCGCATTATGAAGATCTGGTAGTCGATAGTATGCACGTCCGTTTATTGAAAATAGCATGATGAGAGTTCCACTATGACTGTCCGTGTCAAGGTCGCATCCAGCGCCAAAGAGCTCGAAGACGTATTTTGGGTGCGGCATGAGGTCTATGCGACTGAGGAGGGCTATTTCCAGGGCGCTAAGGATGACAAGCAGATGATTGTTGACGAGTTCGATGCCCTGCCGATGGTTGCCAACATCATCGCCTATTGCAATGACGAGCCGGTGGCCACGCTGCGTATCAATCTGGATTCCGGCCAGGGACTGCCGCCGGAGGAATATTATGATTTCAGCGCCTATCGCCAACGGATTGCCAGGGAGTGGTTCAGTGAGCACGGGACACAGGCGCGCTTCGGTAGCGCCGGGATGCTGGCGATTCGCAAGCCGTGGCGGCACCGGCGTGATGTCATCAGGGCGATGTTCAAGATGGGCGCCGGCATCGGGCATGCCTGGGAGGGCACGCATATCATTGCTTCGATCAATGCCAAAACGGCCGAAATGTATAAACGGATCGGGTTTGAGGCGCTGGGTGAGCAGCAATGGGTGGTGGAGATTGGCGAGTATATCTTACCCATGGCCAGCACCTTCAGGGCGTTTTATTACTGGGCATTTGGTGATCTTCTGGAAAATAATTCGACCTTCCTGAATCTGTTCTCCAGCCGGTTTCAACGGCTGTTATTGGGCCCGGACGATATCATCTTTCGTGAGAACGAGCAGGCCACCGAGGCGTATGTCATCGACAGCGGCCTGGTGCGTATCTTTCGTACCGGGAGCGGAGGTAATGTCCTGACGCTGGGAACGTTGGGGCGGGGTGAGTTGTTTGGGGAGCTGTCGCTGATCGATACCAAGCCACGCTCCGCTTCTGCGGCCAGTATCAGCAATTCCGAGCTGATTGTCCTGGACCGCGAAGACTTCATTTCCGAACTGCAGAAAAATCCGGCGCGGACCCATGAAATCCTGCAAATTTTTGCCGAGCGGCTGCGCCGGGCAGACGAGCTTGCCGTAGTATTGGCCAACGGATCGCCTGTGATAAAAATGGAGTACGCCCTGAATGATCTGCGCCGCTCGGCGATCACGGATGGCAAACGGCCATCGACGTCTATTGCCAGGATAAGCCCGCTCGAGGTTGCGCGCAACGCCGGCATTGATGAAGCGGATGTACGTGAGTTTCTGAACCGTCTGATGCAACAGGGTGTCATTGAATATAATGAACATCAGATCCGCTTTATGGACATGTCTGATGCGCCGTCTGCCAGCGATGAGCTCGCGGAACATCATTCATGATCGCATCTTCGCTGCCGCGGGTTGGTGGCTTGTTTCTTCGCTGAATAACATTGTTAAGGCTTGTCATGTATAGAATCGCATATCTTTTGGTTGGCTTGGCGGGCATCAGCCTGATGCCGGTTGTCCTGGCAGAAGACGCCTTTCAGGCGGGCGGTAAATTGGCGCAGCGAGTTTACGATCGGCCTGACGGCCAGGATTCCAGCGCGCGTGGCATCATGAGCCTGGTGGAAAAAGGCAGTCCGCCGCGTGTCAGGCAGATGTATACCTATCGCCTGGACCGGGGCAATCAGACTATCTGGTCAATGATCCGCTTTGTCAGTCCACCAGATGTCAATGGCGTCGGCTTGCTCACCTATGACTACCCGGGCGATGAATCCGATCAATGGTTATACCTGACCGAGCTGGACAGTAGCCGGCGGATTGCGTCCAACCGTAAAGGCGGGCGCTTCGTGGGCTCCGACCTGTTTTATGAAGACCTGCGTGACAGGGAGGTGTCCATGGACCGGCACCGCATCATTGGCCGTGAGCAGATGATGGGTGCCGAGTGCGATCTTTTGGAAAGCATCCCCGTCAATCCCGATAATTCGGTATACAGCAAGCGTGTCAGTTGGATCCATCCCGGCACCTTGATCCCTTTGCGCGTTGATCTCTACATGGGTGACAAACCGGAGCCGGCCAAGCGCCTGCAGGTGCACCGCATCGAGAAGATACAGGGATACTGGACGGTGATGGAAAGCACCATGACTGACCTTGAAAGTAACCATATCACGATCATGAAGGCGGAGCATGTCGTCTATGATCGCCACCTGCCGGAAGAACTCTTTTCCCAGAAAACCCTGGAAGATCCCGCCCGCGAAGAGAAATTCCGGCCGTAATCCGCCATGAATTTCCCCTCTGTGTTTTCGTTCAGAGCCGCATTGGCAAAATACCTGCTTGCCGGCCTGATCAGCGTGATTGCGCCACACGTGCTGGCCGCCGGTGCTGGAGTGGCTGGGTCCACAGAGATGAATATCAAAAAGACAGTGGTGCTCGGTGAGTATGCCGACAAGGCCAATGCCATTGTCCATATCAACAAGCTGAAACGCGAAGGGCGTAATGGTGCAATCAAAACCGTCCGCCTTCCAGTTTATGTAAAACGCCTGGAAGTGGGTTATTACGCCACACAGCAGCAGGCCCAGGCCATCGTCACTGTCTTGCATGGCAAGGGCATGACTACCGCCAGCGTCGTGGAGGGCGCCCGTGGTTTCGCCGTGGCGGTAGGCGTGTTTCTCGAGCCGAAAAATCTACTCAAGCAGCAACATCGATTGAAGAATCTCGGCTTCGGCAATACCCATGTTGTGGCGGGCGAAATGATGCGCGAGATGTTTCAGGTGGTTGAGGCGGCGCCACCTGCATCGGATGCTCCTGCCAGAGGTGCAGCACCTGGAACCCTGCCGCTGGCAGCGGGAGATGCCGCTGCCAGACAGATTATTCCCTATTTGTTTCTGACGCTGGAGGAGGCTGAAGGAAAAGTCGCCCAGTTGGCAAGGGAGGGCGCTACGGCCAATATGGAAACCATACAGTATAAAGCCCTGCAATTAAGATATTACAAGCATCAGTCCGATGCTGAGATGGTGGTTTCCGTGCTGGAGCAGTACGGCATACGAGCCAGATACATCAAGAGTGATTCCGGGCGTGGTTATGTCGTCATGGTCATGGATACCATTTATGATCAGGACGAACTGGAGCGGCGCCTCCGGCAGTTGAGATACATCGGCTTTGATAACGCGCGTATTGACGAGGCGCCAGCCTATCTGGTGAATCATACCATCGCCATTAATCAGCCCGGGCAGGGTGCGGGGGATGTGCTTACCTTTTCACCGGGGCAGGAAGGCGCAGGAATCAGCGATGTCTTGGTATTTGGTGGAAATACGGAGCTTTTCTCGAGTGTTGGCCAGGTCAAGGATGGCAAAAGCCGGTCGTACAAAATTTCGCTGGCCGATGCCCGCATGGAAGGCGGGATGTTGACAGACTCGAAACAGGGCGTGGACAGCAGTAATTATTTTCATGCGGAACTGGTGGGGATCTGGAATCCGAGCCGCAGCTGGGAAGTGCAGCTTGCCGGGCGGGTGGATGCCTATCAACAGACGGGCGTGCCCGAATACAATGATGCTGATGCCGATTATGCCGATAGTTATATCCGCTATCGCGGCGATAACTATCGCCTGACGGCCGGGGCGCAAACCGTCATCTGGGGGCGTGTGGATGAAGTGCCGCCGATCGATCGCCTCAGTGTCCAGGATTTGAGCCGCCACATGCTGGATGATCTACCCAACCGGCGGCGCGCCGTGCCCGCGATTCGACTGGAACGTTTTTTTGGCGCCAATAAGCTGGATGTGCTCTGGGTGCCGGTGTTTCGTCCGGCCGAATTACCCGATCCGCAAAGCATCTGGTCGCCCGTGGACAAAATTAACGGGCGGATTATCGGCACTCCATCCTCGACTCTGCTTGGCCAGCTGATCAAGGCGGGAAGTTTTGCCGAGGATGACGACGGCCAGGGGGGGGGCGGGATTCGATACAGCCGGACCGGCAAGGGTCTGGATTATGCCTTTACCGTGCAGAGGGCAAGGCATTCTCAGCCCTATTACGAGCTCAATCCCGTGGTCGCGGGCGTATTGTTGACCAGCCTGGATGCTGCGCTGGCCCTGTCATCGTCCAATGAGCCGACATTCTTGGCGCGCCATCCGATGACCTGGATTGCCGGGGCGGACTTCGGCATCGAGGCCGGGGACGCCACCTGGCGCTTTGAAATGGCTTATTTGAGCGATATGCCGGTGACTACGACCACTCTGGCCATGGCTACCACCGCAGCCATCGACTGGGTTGGGGGGGTGGAGTTCTATCCCGGCGAAGCCGGCACACGGATAAACGCACAAATAACAGGCCATCATTTGCTGGACAATCAGAATATCGTCGATCGCGATGCTATCTATACATTCAACGGCGCCATCGAAACTTTGTTTGCCCATGACCGCTGGCGTTTTCACTTGCGTTTTCTGGCCGGCCTTGACGAGCACGATGTCTATCTGAATCCGGAGCTGTCATACCTGGGTTGGGAACCCAGTGAAATCTATATCGGCGGGCATTATTTTGCGGGCGATGATGGTACACTGGGCGGTTTTCATCAGGACCATAGTCTGGCCACGCTGGGCTGGCGGGTCAAATATTGATATAAGCTGTCAGCCCGATGATCAGTAAACGTGTGTCCTGATTTCGATGGGCCAGCGTCATACCGAGTGATCGTAATTACCCTGTTCTCCAGTAAACTTTGATTGTCAAGATTCACTATTCCCTGGCAGTCTTTTTGTATTCAGACTTAAAGCGCAGTGGTGGGTTGTCGATAACCTGTCTAAATATCAGAATTAAAATATCTGTCGGTTTATAACACATGGTTAAAATGGTATATTTACCGCTGCCGACGAGTCAGTATTAATGGAGGAGCTTGTGAAATCTTGGATAGAATATGCCCGTGGCCCTGCCACTGCCGGCATGCTGGGTGCCCTGCTTTTGTTAACAGCCTGCTCTCATACCAGCGAGATCGAATTGAATGAATCCGCGGTGAGCGGCGAGTGCCTGGAAGGTGATCCGGGATGCGTGGTCGGTGAGGATGGCAAGCTGACACGTGTTGAAACGGTGATTGATACGGGACTGCCTCCCAAAGACTGCCAGCCCGGCGCAACCTGCGAAAAAAACACCAAGGATGTTACACCCGCCGGCAAGGTTTACAAATATCTCATTGGTCCAGGCGACAATCTGACCATCAACGTTTGGCGCAATGCAGATCTGTCATCGTCTGCCGTGGTTCGTCCTGACGGTATGATTACCATCCCGCTGATCGAAGACCTGCCGGTATCGGGCCGCACACCGACCCAGATTGCACGCGATATCGAAAATCTGTTGGCCAGTTATGTGAAGGATCCCCTGGTCACAACTACTGTGACTGGTTTTGTCGGGCCTTATACCGAACAGATCCGGGTGGTGGGTGAAGCCACAAATCCGCAGGCGCTGCCTTATCGGGAAAATATGACGCTGTTGGATCTGATGATTGCCGTGGGTGGGTTGACAGATTTCGCGGCGGGTAACCGGGCCGTATTGGTGCGCATCGTACAAGGGGAACAGAAAGAGTATCGTCTGAGGCTGGAGGACCTGGTCAAGGACGGGGATATCAGCGCCAATGCCTATCTGCAACCCGGGGATATACTGATCATACCGGAATCGTGGTTTTAACGGACTAGCAGGATAGCGCCAGCTTATGCATGAACTATTCGAGAAGATAGCCGGATATATCGCGGACATATGGCATCACCGCTGGGCCATGATGGCCGTCGCCTGGTTTGTCTGCATCGGTGGCTGGGCCTATGTATTTTATCTCCC
>MGXL01000012.1:17815-18012 GCA_001801365.1 Gammaproteobacteria bacterium RBG_16_57_12
TCTGGAAAAGCTGGCGCGCATGACTGATATGGACCTGAAGGCATCCGGTCCGGTGGAGATGGAGGAGCTCCTGGATGCCATTCAGAACCGCATATCCCTGAGTGCTGAAAAAGGCAAGCGGGATTTGTATACCATTAATTATGAAGACAGCGACCCGAAGCTGGCCAAGCAGGCGGTTCAGTCATTGCTGACCATCC
>MGXL01000012.1:18067-18464 GCA_001801365.1 Gammaproteobacteria bacterium RBG_16_57_12
GGATGCCGACAATGCCCAGCGTTTCCTGGAAGATCAGGTGGCCGAATATGAAGCCAAACTGCGAGAAGCCGAAGACAAATTAACCGCGCTCAAACGCCAGAATGTCGGGCTGATGCCTTCGGAAGGTTCGGGATACTACTCCAAGCTGGAACAATCCCAGGCGCAAGTGGAAGAAGCGAGGCTGCTGTTGCGCGAAGCCATCAACCGGCGTGATGAGCTTCAGGAGCAACTGGAGGACGTAGAGTCAGGTGACAGCTATATGAGCGCGTCCGGACAGGTGAAGGGCAATCCGGCGCTGATTTCCAGGGTGAATGCCCTGAACGCCAAGCTGGGCGATATGTTGCTGCAATATACCGATCAGCACCCGGACGTTCTTGCCACCAAGCGCCTGATCAAT
>MGXL01000012.1:18479-18742 GCA_001801365.1 Gammaproteobacteria bacterium RBG_16_57_12
ATGAAGCAGGAGGCTGAAGCGCAAAATGCTGAAGCAGGATCCGGCATGGATACTGCCAATAGCCCCAGTGCGGAAATGTCCAATAATCCGGTATACCAGCAAGTAAAGATCGCGCTCTCCGAGGCGGATGCCAATGTGGCTTCCTTGCAAACCAGGGTCAAGGAGTATGAAGGGCGTGTCGATAAGCTGCGGCGCATGATCCATACCATGCCGGAGGTCGAGTCGGAATTGCAGAGATTGACCCGTGATTACGGAATCCATAA
>MGXL01000012.1:18898-19637 GCA_001801365.1 Gammaproteobacteria bacterium RBG_16_57_12
GGCGCGCTGGTGGCGGGAGTAGTATTCGCCTTTTTCATTTCACAGGTGCGGCCTCAGTACCGGGATCGCCGTGATCTCATCGAGGATACCGGTTGGCCGGTGCTCGGCAGTGTGACCATGGTCTGGAATGAAAAACAGTCGCTGAGAAAGCGCATTGACGCCATCTCCTTTATCACCGGCCTGGTGGCGCTGATCTCGATATATGCCGCGATCTATGCCGCCAAACTGTTCGGTATTGCATTGCCGATCATCGGCTGAGGGGATATCGATGAATCAATATGATGAGTTACCTGACGATAATCTACAGGCAATCAGCACCGTAAATGAAGGCGATACCACGAACAGGACTGTACAATTTGTGGAGATTGCCATGGAGCAGCTGAAGGCGATCGGGATGGTGACGCCGGACAGCGCCAATTCGCAGTTACTGCAGGAATATCGCATGATCAAGCGACCCTTGTTGAAGTATGCCTTCAACCAGCGCGATAGCGAACACAACAATAATCTGGTCATGGTGACCAGTGCCAACCCCGGTGAGGGCAAGACATTCACCACAGTGAATCTGGCAATGAGCATCGCCATGGAGCGGGATCGCACTGTGCTGCTGGTCGACGCGGATGTGGTGCGCCCCTCCGTTTCCGGATTGCTGGGGATTCATCGGGAGCCCGGCCTGGTCGATTATCTGTTGTCGGAAGAAACCGAGCTGTCGGATATCCTGGTGAGGACCAATATTCCCAAT
>MGXL01000013.1:0-168 GCA_001801365.1 Gammaproteobacteria bacterium RBG_16_57_12
CGCGCACGCTCCAGGCATTGTTGCTCACCGGCTCGCCCAGGGAGACATAAAGATCGCGCGTAACACCGGTATCAATGTCAGCCTCGGTCATTGGCATGGTCTGTACTAAATAGATGCGCTTCTCGGGGTGCATCAGCTTATATTCACGGCCATTCTTGAGTACCTGGA
>MGXL01000013.1:191-1701 GCA_001801365.1 Gammaproteobacteria bacterium RBG_16_57_12
TTCGGCCCCGCCTCCTGGGTCACCCCCTCGAAGCGGAAGACATAGTCGCCCATGGTCAGGGTATCCCCGACATCCATGCGCACGTCCTGCTCCTGCTCATAACTTTTCACCATGGTGACGCCGATGATAAAGACCGCCATCCCAAAATGCGCCAGTTGCATGCCATAGAAACTGCGCGGCAGCCTGCCCAGACGTGTGAGCAGTCCCTCATGGCCACCACCACTGTTGAGCCGTTCCCGGAAACCGCGCGCCACTGTGATCATCACCCACATGGCCAGCACAAAACCCAGGCTGCGCAGGGCTGTCCACTCACCCATGGTGAAGGGCAACAGGCAACCGATAATGATACTGGCCACCATGGCCCAGCGCAGCCGGGTCCACAGGTCAGGCACCGAGGTCTTTTTCCAGCGCGCCCAGGGTCCGATTCCCATCATCAGGATCGCGGGGACCATCAGCGGGACAAACACCGTATCGAAATAGGGGGGGCCCACCGAGATCTTGCCCATGCCCAAGGCATCCAGCAGCAGTGGGTAGAGGGTCCCCAGCAGGACGGCGGCGGCGGCCACCACCAGCAGCACATTATTGGTCAACAGCATGGACTCGCGGGAGATCAGGTCAAATTTTCCGCCCAGTCCCACCGAGGGCGCGCGCCAGGCAAATAACAGCAGGGAGCTGCATACCGTGATAAACAGGAAGATCAAAACAAACGAACCGCGCTCCGGATCGGTGGCAAAGGCGTGCACCGAGGTCAAAACGCCTGAACGCACCAGGAAGGTGCCCAGCAGGCTCAGGGAGAAGGCGAAAATCGCCAGCAGCACCGTCCAGTTCTTGAAAGTGTCACGCTTCTCGGTAACCGCCAGCGAATGCACCAGGGCCGTACCGACCAGCCAGGGCATGAAGGAGGCATTTTCGACCGGGTCCCAGAACCACCAGCCGCCCCAGCCCAGTTCGTAATAGGCCCACCAGCTGCCCAGGGCAATACCAAAGGTCAGGAACATCCAGGCGATGGTGGTCCACGGGCGCGACCAGCGTGCCCAGGTGGCATCCAGCCGCCCGCTCAATAACGCCGCGATGGCAAAGGCAAAGGCCACGGAAAAACCTACATAGCCCATATAGAGCATGGGGGGATGAAAGACCAGCCCCGGATCCTGCAACAGGGGGTTGAGATCGCGTCCATCCGCTGCGGCAGGCAGCAGCCGATCGAAGGGATTGGAGGTCAGCAGCATGAACAGCAGAAAGCCGATGGAAATCAGCCCCATCACGGCCAACACCCGCGAGATCATCTCCAGGGGAAGCCGACGGCTGAAACCGGCCACCGCGATGGCCCACAGGCTCAGAAAAGCCACCCAGAGCAGCAGCGAACCCTCGTGCCCACCCCAGACCCCGGCAACCTTGTACTGAACCGGCAGGGCGGAATTGGAATGGCTGGCTACGTATAAGACCGAAAAGTCATCGTTGACAAAGGCGTATACCAGGCATCCGAAGGCAACGGCAATGAAGACAAACAGGC
>MGXL01000013.1:1712-6877 GCA_001801365.1 Gammaproteobacteria bacterium RBG_16_57_12
GGCCGGGCCAGGTGCATCCAGGACTGTATCCCCTTGGCGGCCCCAACCAAGGGAAGGGTGCCTAAAACCATGGCGATACACAGGGCGATAATCAGGGCAAACTGTCCAATCTCAGGTATCATGTCCCCTCACCTCTCTCAGTTAACTGCTATCAGGATCGTTAGTTTTTGACTGGCGCGGATGCTTCGCCGCCCTGCTTGGCTTTCTCCAGGGCATCCGCCACTTCAGGCGGCATATAGGTTTCATCATGCTTGGCCAGTACTTCTTCGGCAAGGAATACTTCGGCATCAAGACGGCCTACGGCAACCACCCCCTGCCCCTCGGTGAACAGGTCGGGCAGTATGCCGGTGTAGATCACAGGAATTTCCTGAGCGCCGTCGGTTACGACAAAATGCACGGTCAGGCCGTCATCCTCGCGTTTTAGCGAACCTTCCAGGACCAGCCCGCCAAGACGGAAATTTCTGTCTCGAGGAACCTCGCCCACCTTGATTTGCGACGGACTGATGAAATACATCATGTTGCTATTGAACGCCTTCATGACAAAGGTCGCCGCAATGGCCAGCCCTGCCAGGCCAACCGCTATAAATATCATTCGCTTCTGTCTTGCCTTCATTTATTTCTCCAATGTGGTGTCGAGCCGGGCCAGGCGGGCCAAGCGCTTACGCACCACCTGCCGTTTGCGGCGCACCAGTAATATCTCGATAGCCAGGAACAATGCCGTCACCCCGTATGAGCTCCAGACATAGAATCCATGCTTGCCCATCTGGATAAAATCCGAAAAACTTTCCCAGTTCATGCTGTTCGGCTCACTTCTTCGACCACCCAGACCGCTTCCCGTTCCCTCTCCAGGATATCCGTGCGCACCCGCGCCAATACTACGGCGATGGTGTACATCCAGAAGGCAAAGGCCATGACGGCCATGGCAGTTAACATAATGGAGGCCATTTTCGGTGACTCTGTCACACTCACCGAGGCCCCCTGGTGCAGGGTATTCCACCATTTTACCGAGTAATAGATTATGGGAACATTAATCACCCCGACCAGGGCCAGCAGCCCGCTGG
Source organism: Gammaproteobacteria bacterium RBG_16_57_12 (assembly GCA_001801365.1). Taxonomy (GTDB): domain Bacteria; phylum Pseudomonadota; class Gammaproteobacteria; order RBG-16-57-12; family RBG-16-57-12; genus RBG-16-57-12. The sequence goes on from MGXL01000013.1 coordinate 2,774, forward strand.
CACGCGCCGCCCGGCGGGGATCATCGATTGCGGCACGCAGGGAGATGAATCCCAGATAGAGGAATAACAGGATCAATTCCGAAGTCAGGCGGGCATCCCACACCCAATACGCCCCCCAGGTCGGCCGTCCCCAGAAGGCCCCGGTCCACAGGGCCAGAAAGGTGAAAATCGCCCCCGTCGGGGCAAGCGCCCCCGCCATCATATCGGACAGCTTGATATTCCAGATCAGGCCGATGGCGGCATAACATGCCATTACGATATAGATAAACATGGACATCCAGGCGGCCGGCACATGGATGAACATGATGCGATAACTTTCGCCCTGCTTGTAATCCGTCGGCGCCACAAAGAAACTGATATACAAGCCGATCAGCGTGAAAATAATCGCCAAGGCCGTGAACCAGGGGATCATCTTGCCGGCCAGGGGATAAAAATTACGCGGATTGGCGAATTTCAGCCAGGGAAGCGATTTTTCTGCCGAAGTTGCATATTCTGCGGACATTACCCATTACTCCATCATAATTCGCAGGGCAGCCGCCGCTGCCCAAGGGGCGAAACACAACGCCAACACCAAAAAGGCGGCCAATAAAGATACTTGGGCATCCGCGTCAAAACCAGAACCGACCGCATCCACCGCCCCGGTGGCAAAGATCAGCACGGGCACATACAGCGGCAGTATCAGCAGGGACAACAGCACCCCGCCCCCCCGCACGCCCAGCGTCAGGGCCGCGCCGATGGCGCCAATCAGGCTCAACACCGGCGTCCCCAACAGCAGGGTTAACATCAACATTTTCAATGGGTCGCCAGCCAGCCCCAGCTGCATCCCCAGCAAGGGCGAAATCAGCACCAGGGGCACACCGCTCAGTAGCCAGTGGGCAAATATCTTGCTGAAGACCACAAGCGACAGGGGCTGTGGGGCGATCAACATCTGCTCCAGGGTACCGTCACGGAAATCATCCGAGAACAGCCTGCTCAGGGACAGCATGTTGGCCAGCAGGGCAGCCACCCAGATCACCCCGGGGGCGATCCCCTGCAAGACACTCAACTGCGGGCTGACCCCCAGCGGAAACAGGCTCACCACGATGACGAAAAATATCAGTGACGTCAGCACGTCCTGGGGACGGCGCAAGGCGAGGGTGAGTTCCCGCTGCAACATGCCCCGCCACATTGAAAATAAGCTCATCCGCTAAGCCGCCAGATTCAACTGCCGGACCACGCCTTCGATCTCGACATCCTGGTGAGTGGTGAGCACCACCATCCCGCCACTATTGAGATGGCCGGCGATTACCTCCTGCAGCAGGCCAATCGCCGCCACATCCAGGGCGGTATAGGGTTCGTCCAGGACCCAGAGCCGGGTGGTATTCAACAACAGCCTGGCCAGGGCCACACGGCGTTTCTGTCCCTGGGATAACACCTTGGCGGGTAACTCCTCACGCCCCCTCAAACCGATGCGCCTCAGCGCCTCATAAATGGCATCCTCATCGGCTTCCTGTTGCGACAGCTTCGCCGCAAAGTACAGGGTCTCGACCGCGGTCAGCTCATCCTTGACCCCGTTGAGGTGGCCGATATAGGTCAATTCCCGATAATACTCATCCGCGAGTGCATCGATCGCCTCGCCCCGCCATAACACCTTTCCTTGCGAAGGTTGCGACAAACCACACAAGGTGCGTAACAGGGTGGTCTTGCCGCTGCCGTTGGGCCCCTTGACATGCAGAAGCTCTCCGGGGCTGACCACAAAATTGAGAGCGCTAAATAAGCGGTGGTCCCCCCGGACACATTCAAGGTTATGGATTTCCAGCATGTCAAAGGTTCATTCAGTCTTATTCAACCGGATAAAGTGGGGAAGTTTATCATCAAAACAAACACATACGCCAGCCGTCCATTGAGCGGCATCCGGGAGGCTGCCTAACCTCTTTGTCTTGAATATGATTGGAGTTTTTCCAGGATTTCAGAACTGTCCCACTCCCTTTCCCCAAAAACAAAATCCTTCAATTTGCCATCCGGCCCGATAATAAAGGTGGAAGGCAGCACGCTGCCACCCAGGTTGTCGCGAAATGTCACGCCGCCCTCGTCCAGGAGATTGGCAAAATGGATCTGCTGCTCGAGCAGAAATTCCTTTACCAGATGCTGGTCGCTATCCACGGACACCCCCAGAACGGTGTAGTGCTCAGGGTCCAGTTGTGCCGCCAGGCGCTGCAGGCTCGGCATCTCTTTACGACAGGGACCGCACCAGGTCGCCCAGAAATTGACCACATATACCTTGCCCGACTGATCAGGGAATGAGTGTAATACTCCGTCAGCGGTGCCAGGCAACTGCAGGACAGGAAACGGCTCATCGGCCTTGATGGCGGAATGATTATACTGCCCACCCTTGTCACACCCGGTAACCGGCAACCAACTTGACAAAAATAGCAGGCATACTCCTGCTGCCCTACCACGTCTCATCATTGGCTATTGCTTACCTCCCGCTGCCTGTGGTGTTTTCACCCGATCCCGATCTGCAAAACTTGCCACGCCTGCTGTGGGCGCAGGGGGTGATCGCCCCAGTTTCTGCTCCCATTCCCACAAGGCGGCCCGCGCCTTGCGCAAATAGGGATCGTTCACCTGCTCCTCCATCGGCTTGGGGTCACTCAGATGGATATAGGTGCGCATGGCCCCCATGGCGCCCTCATAATCCTGTAGCCCCCCCAGGGCCATACCCAGACCATAATAGGCGGTGGCCAGATTGGGACGCAGCTCGATGGCGGTGGCAAAGAAATCCCCCGCGGCGCCATACTCCTCCAGGCCCAGCAAGGCATAGCCCATATTCGAATGTGCTTCCGGTAAACGAGGCGACAGCTCCAGGACCTTGTGAAAGGCGGTAAGTGCATGCTCGTAATCCTTGGCATGCAGCATCATCACGCCCTGCTGGAAACGAACCTGTACCTCAGCCATCCTGGCCTGCTGAACATGCCTGGCCGGCTCCGCCATGGGGTTGACCCAACGTTCCTTGCCGCCAATCGGCGCCCAGGATGGCAGCGCGATATCCGAAGCGCGCCAATGAGCAACGAACGAACTCAACAGCGCTATAACCGCGGCCAGCGACAGTGTCACCACCAGACTTTCATAATCTTCTTTCTTGACGACGTTCATACCACACCTTTGTGTATTGCCTGACTGAGATAGGGGGTGCCGAAATAGGTAATAAAGGCAAAAGCAAATAACCCCGCTATCACCAGGCTGCTCACCCAGATCGGTATTCTATAGGCGAGACGCAAATGGATAAACAGGCCGATCGCCAGCCAGTTGAGAAAAGATGATGTCTCCAGGGCATCCCATGCCCAGTAGCGACCCCAGGCATCCTGCGCCCAAACCGCCCCGGCAATCAGCATGAAGCTGTCGAAGATCAGGGCCAGCATCATGAACCGCAGCGCGATGCGGTCAAGCACTTCATCGGAGGGCGCCATCCTGAACAGGGATGCCAGGGCGGGAATACGCCTGGAGAGGATCACACCGGCCAGCCCGGTTGCCACCATCAGCGCGGCCAGAAATATCTTCCCCAGGCCAACATGCACCCACTTCCAGTCGTTATAATAGGTCTGGGGATAAAAGCCCGGCTTAGGCTCCAAGATCAAAATCCAGGAGCCCAATACCCACATCAGCACCAGAACCACCACGGCAATCGAGCGCAGTTTTGGCGAGCGCCAGTAAACCACGGCAAAAAATAATCCCAGGCTCCACAACTGACTCATCATCAGCTCGAACATGCTCACAAATGGCCCATGGCCCAATCGCACCCACCGCTGAGCAATCGCTATCGACAACAATGCTACGCCAAGCAGCAGAAATACCAATACCATCTTTTCCAGACGCGGGGCATAAGTACTGGCTTTGGTTATCCCGGTCACATTACCAACTGGTCTTGGCATCACAGTCAGAATGGATGCCAGCATTGCAGCGGCATAGGCGGCAAGACCAGCCCATAACCAGGGCAACTCCAGGGCATCCGACAGCAGTGAGAGATCATCATTACCGTACATCGGGGCTCTTTACTCCACTCTATCGCTATCCAAAGAGGTCATGACTTCCATTTTCTGCCAGAGATACCAACCTAAACCCAAGACG
>MGXL01000014.1:0-3979 GCA_001801365.1 Gammaproteobacteria bacterium RBG_16_57_12
CTGGGTACGCTGCTGGGTGTCGTGATCGCCCTCGCCGGGGGCTTCGTGGTCTACGGCCTGTTGAAGAAGGTGGTGGGAATCCGGCTTGACCGGGAAGAGGAGTATCGTGGCGCGGACCTGAGCATCCATCGCGTCAGTGCGACGGCAGAAAGCGAAACCGGACGATTTTGACCGCGCGCAGCAATACCCGCTATCAGCCGCCGTTGACCCAGTCCCGCGCCCTGAGAAAGTCCTGATAGAGTCTCGCCTCGGGGGTGCCTTCCGCCGGTTTCCAGTTATAACGCCACTTTACCAGCGGCGGCAGCGACATCAGGATCGATTCGGTGCGGCCGCCGGTCTGCAAGCCGAACAGGGTGCCGCGGTCATACACCAGATTGAATTCCACATAGCGGCCGCGGCGATAAAGCTGGAAGTCACGCTCGCGTTCCCCATAGCCGGTTTCCCTGCGCCGGGTCACGATGGGGCGATAGGCCTCCAGATAATGGTCGCCGATGCTTTTCATGAAGGTGAAGCACCGGTCAAAGCCACCCTCATTCAAGTCATCGAAGAATAAGCCGCCGATGCCGCGCGGTTCATTGCGGTGTTTAAGATAAAAATATTCATCGCACCATTTTTTATATTTCGGATAGATATCCTTGCCGAAAGGATCGCAGGCCGATCTGGCGACCTTGTGCCAGTGAACACAGTCTTCCTCAAAAGCATAGTAGGGCGTCAGATCAAACCCGCCGCCAAACCACCAGATCGGTTCGCTGCCTGCCTTATGGGCGATGAAAAACCGGACGTTGGCATGCGAGGTGGGCACATAAGGATTGTGCGGATGAATGACCAGGGATACGCCCATGGCCTCGAAGCTGCGACCGGCCAGGTCCGGGCGATGGGCGGTTGCCGAGGCGGGCAACTTCGGACCCTGGACATGGGAAAAGTTGATGCTGGCCTGTTCGAATACCGAGCCGTTGCAAAGTACCCGGGTGCGACCGCCACCGCCACCGCCTTCGCGCTGCCACAGGTCTTCCTGGAATTGTGCGGCGCCGTCCTCCTGTTCGATCCCGGTACAGATGCGATCCTGCAGGTCCAGCAAATAACTTTTCACAGCATTGGCATCTGGATTACTCATTACATTCCCCGGGAAATTAGCGTCTGCGGAAGTGGGATAGATTACACAAATTGAGATATCAGTGACAGAGCGGCAGTCAGCAGCTTGTTAGGAAACAAAGGCTTGCGAGGTTTATTCGCTGGCCTGATTACACGAAGCGGACAGCAGGATTAGTTGTTGCTTATGCACAATGAATAATGGGCGGGTGGAGAGTTGATATATGTCAGTATATGCCATGCCAGATTATTTGCAGCAGATAATATAAGATATTGTTTTATATGTAAATTAACAGATGCTCAAAAAATGAGCATACTAGTTGCTGCCTCAGAAAATCAACAGAGTTATAGGCATTTTCGCCAAGTCATCCACAAAGTTATCCACAGGAATTGTGGACAACTGTAAAGCCGATAACAAAGACAACGGGTTAAGCAGGTTTTATAACAAACTGATCAGCAATGTTGGCCAGGTCGGTGTAAGTCAACAGGCTTATTTCGCCTGATGGGTTTGTGTGGGTGTGGACCCGGTGTCATTGAACGCCGTTGCCACTTCGATAGTGTTACGGCCGCCGTGCTTGGCCTTGTACATGGCTTTATCGGCGCGATCGATGAGTTCACTGGCGGTCTCACCCGGGACATATTCCGCCAGCCCGGCAGAAAAGGTCGGCAGGGCGTAGCGCTGGTCACCGATGCGCCATATGATCTTGGATGCGCGGAGCTGCACCTTGCGCAGGGCACACAAGCTGCCCTCGGTGGTGGTGTTGGGCAGAATGACGGCGAATTCCTCGCCGCCATATCTGGCCACCATGTCGTGATGGCGGAAAATGGACACCACATCACGGGCATAGATCTTCAGGATCATGTCGCCGATGCGGTGGCCGTGGGTGTCATTGATGGTTTTAAAGTTATCCAGATCGATGATCACCAGGGCCAGCGGAATATTGTAACGTCCCGCCCGACCCTGCTCCTCCTCGACGCGTTTCAGGAAGGCGCGGCGGTTCGGCAGATTGGTCAATTCATCCGTCAGGCTGAGCAGGCGTACCCGGTTAAGCTCCTTGTTCAGCTCACGGCTGCCCATTTCGATGTTATGGAGTATGTCGCTGATGTCATCGAATTCCCGGGTCAGGCTGCGATAGTCGGAGAGCAGGGTTTCCAGCTCTTTCATCATGGTGGTGCGGCGCTGTTCCAGATCCTGGATGGTTTCCGCATCCTTGAAGGCGGTCAGCTCGTTTGCCAGCACATGGGTGAAGGCATCACTTTTCTGGATGGCGGCTTTTATTTGCCTGGCGAATCGTTCGTTGATCGAATCAAACTCCTCGCGCTTCTTTTTCAGCTGATACTGATAAGTGGTCTCCACCTGAAATTCGGCATCTTCCCGTACGGGCGGGCCTAATTCATCGGGCGTTGAGGTATCCAGCTCGAGAATGTCATTCTGCGGGGCTTTCACTGTCTGGGTCGGCGGTTGCAGTATTGTTTCGGTTGCCTGGGTTGTGCCGGTGAAGCCGAAGGCCTGCAGCAATGGCGTGAATGCCTCCTGGAAATTCCTCTGGCCTTCGGTACCCTGGGGTGGTTGCTCGGCCAGCTGTTTTAAAAATCCCTGCAGGACAAAAAATTCGGACAGGGATAAAGGCGGATTCAGGCGTAATTGAGTGGATCTGACCTGCGCCAGCAGATTCGGATCGCTGGCCGCATTTTTGGCATAGGATTCCAGCAGGATATTCAGCAGGCCGGCGTAAGCGTTTTCGATGGTGTTGCGGTCATCTTCATAATCTTCAAGCATGTGTTCGACATGCTCGTAGATTACCTTGCCGGTAGGATTCTTTTTAAGTTCCTCCAGCAGTCGCAACACCTTTCCCAGGGTTGCAGACCGATGATTGCCGGAAAGAAATTTGTCCTTGATCATTATATTTCTACATCATGTAATAGGCGCGTTGCATGGTAAGCCATGGAACTGGTACTTATGAAGCGCGCGTGACCCGACCCCCAACTACCGCCCTAGTATACCCGAACGTGGTGAAATTATGAGCAATATATGCAGTCTACATTATCTCATTAAAACAATGGTAGTGAATTTATAGTTATAGCCGCGCAGTGGTGGTCAGGCTTGACGGATGACAGCTCCAGTCAATCCATCCCGGATCTCGGTGGGGCTGGTTTTCTGGCCGAGCGCCCCGCAGAGAATGAAGTCCAGACGATCACCAAACTGTCTGCGCACCTGCAAGGCGGTACGGGCCGGGGCATGCCCAGTGCGGTTGGCGCTGGTCGAGACCAGCGCCGAATGGCACTGCCGGCATAACCCGGCAGCGAGCGGGTGATCGGTCACTCTTACGGCAAGGGTCGCATGTTGGCCACGCAACCAGAGCGGTGTGGTGGGACGTGAGGGTAGCAACCAGGTGATGGGTCCCGGCCAGGTGGCGAGTATTTCAGACTGTCGTGATGAGGGTAATGCGGCCAGATCAACATAAGGATCGAGCTGGGAGATTTCACTGGCGATGAGGATCAGCCCTTTGGCAAGCGGGCGGTGTTTCAGTGCCAGCAGACGTAGCACAGCGGCCTCGTTGCGCGGATCACATCCCAGGCCATAAACAGCCTCGGTGGGATAGGCAACTATCCCACCCTGTTGAATGATCCAGGCCGCCTGTTGGATGCGCCAATGCTTCAAGGGTGATTATGCACCACGTGATTTCTGCAATTCGGCGTCCTTGGCCAAAACCGCCTCGGTCTGGGCCTGGCGCTCGTCCTTGAGTCGCGCCGCAAGCGCCTTATCCGCGGTGGCGATGATCTGAGCTGCCAGATAGCCGGCATTTCGGGCCCCTGCCTTGCCGATGGCCACGCAGGCGACCGGGATACCGCCGGGCATCTGTACCGTGGAGAGCAGGGCGTCAAAGCC
>MGXL01000014.1:3991-8666 GCA_001801365.1 Gammaproteobacteria bacterium RBG_16_57_12
GCCACGGTGCCGGCCAGGTGTGCAGCGACGCCCGCCGCGGCGATGAACACTGCGCAGCCGCGCGCATCGGCATCCTTGACATAGCGATGCGTGGCATCAGGGGTGCGGTGTGCCGAGGAAATCTTGATTTCGTATGGAACCTGCAGCAGATTCAGCACCTCGGTGGTACCCTGCATGGTTGGCAGGTCGGAGTCCGAGCCCATCAGGATGGCGACAAACGTTTGTGACATGTTTATTTCCTCTGGCCAAGTGACTAAGGTTAAGCCTGCTCGCGCGCGATGGCGCGATAGGCAATATCGTGCCGGTAGTACATATTGCTCCAGCCGATCTGTCTGACCAACTGGTAGGCGCGTGCCTGTGCCGCACGGGCCGTCGGCCCCAGCGCGACGGCGCAGAGCACGCGTCCGCCGTGGGTGATGATCTGGCCGTTCTTCTCGGCCGTGCCGGCATGGAAAATTTTCTGGTCCGCCGCTTCGCTGACGGGCAGGCCGGTGATGACATCGCCTTTGCGGTAGTCGCCCGGATAGCCGCCTGCCGCCAGCACCACGCCAACCGCCACGCGGTCGTCCCAGTCGGCACTGACCTGATCCAGTCTGCCCTCCACGGCGGCCTGACACAGTTCCACCAGATCGGATTTGAGGCGCAGCATGATCGGCTGGGTTTCAGGGTCGCCAAAGCGGCAATTGTATTCAATCACCCGGGGTGTGCCATCGGGGGTGATCATCAGCCCGGCATAGAGAAAACCGGCGTAGGGATTGCCCTCGGCGGCCATACCCCTGACCGTGGGTTCGATCACCTCGCGCATAATGCGCGCATGTACGGCGGGCGTCACCACCGGCGCGGGTGAGTAGGCGCCCATGCCGCCGGTGTTGGGGCCGGTATCGCCGTCGCCGATGCGTTTGTGATCCTGGCTGGTCGCCATGGGCAGGATGTGTTCGCCATCCACCATCACGATGAAGCTGGCTTCTTCGCCTTCAAGATAGTCTTCGATCACCACGCGATGCCCGGCCTCGCCAAAGGCATTGCCGGCCAGCATGTCGCGCACGGCGGCCTCGGCCTCTGCGAGCGTCATGGCGACGATGACGCCCTTGCCCGCGGCCAGGCCGTCCGCCTTGATGACGATGGGCGCGCCGTGCCGGCGGACATAGGCCAGGGCCTCGGTCATGTCGGTGAAGTTGCGGTAGGCGGCTGTGGGGATGCCATGGCGCGCCAGAAAATCCTTGGTAAAGGCCTTGGAGCCTTCCAGTTGCGCAGCGGCGTGGGTGGGCCCGAAGATGCGCAGGCCGGCGGCACGAAACCGGTCGACGATGCCCAGGACCAGGGGGATCTCGGGGCCGACGATGGTCAGGTCAATGGTATTATCGCCGGCGAAGCGCGCCAGGGCTTCGAGATCTTCCACGGCGATGGGGACATTGTGCAGTTTGGGTTCACGCGCGGTGCCGGCATTGCCGGGCGCGACGTACACGGCGGAGACTTTTGGTGATTGGGCTGCCTTCCATGCCAGGGCATGTTCACGCCCGCCGCTGCCGATGACCAGTACCTTCATGTGTGCCGCGCTGTCTGTTGATGGAAAGCGCTCATTTTACGCAATCCTGGACCTGATGTCTCGATGCAAGGTGGCGAACCAGCGCTGCAGCAGAATATTGGAGCCGGCGGCGGGAATCGACAGCGCCAGCAAACGATACACCGTCGCGCGGTTGACTTTCACCGGCCGCTGCGGATTGAGCCAGTCATGGCTATTTGCCAGACGCGCCAGGGTGTGCAGGCCGATCAGTATGGGCCACAGCGCCGCCAGGCGTAAACGCAGGCAGCGGCGCGGGATGGCCAGGGTATAGGCCTCGGCGTCATGATAATACTCCAGCGCCGTATTAATCCATTTTTGCAGCAAGGGTCTGGCGTGTAGAGCGTGTGCCGGGTTCAGCAAATCCTGGGGTGTCAGGCCCGCCCGGGTCAGATCCTCCAGGGGTAGATAACAGCGGCCGATGCGCAGATCGCGCGGCAGATCGCGCAGGATATTGGTGAGTTGCAGGGCCTTGCCAAAACGTATCCCTTGTTGTACTTGCCGGGCATGATCCCAGTGGCTCAAGGCCGGGGTATGCGCCTCTGTTATGTGGGTCCAGAATTCACCCACACAGCCGGCCACATGATAGATGTAATTTTCCAGTTCGGCGCCGTTCTGCAGCGCGCCGATCTGTCCGCTGTGTTCGTCGGGAAAGGTCGACAGATCGATCACCATGCCCTGGATCAGGGTGTCGAGCACCCGGCGTATTCCTTGGCGATCACGGTCAGTCTGTTTTTCAAGCAAGATGATGGCCGGCGCAAGGTGCAATAACAACTCGCGTTCCGCGCTATTGCCCTGCCGGTTACTGAATAGAGCCGCCCCGATGTCAATGCTGCCCGCTCCCCCGTGAATGTTTGCGCGCAAGGCCTGTAAATGGCGCAGACGGATGTCCGGCGCCAGGAGCGCCGTGTCGGCGATGGTATCGGCCGCGCGCGCCAGTAAGTAGGCCAGGCCGATGGGTTCGCGCAAAGCGGCTGGCAATACCTTCAAAGTGAGATAAAAGGAGCGGGCGATCTTGCGCAGCAGATCGTCCAGCCGGAAGGGATCAGCAACAGTGGAAATCGGTGCTGGGTTTGTCATGCGAATCATTGTGGCATGGCTTGGCAGCGGGTTCATCTATTTGCGTATCCCTGAAGTACCGGAAGGTCGTCAGGAAAAAACGCAATCGGGCTTCATTGGACACGCTCGGGCTGTGCAGATAGTCCGCCGCATGGCGGTGAATTTGCCGGTGCCACCAGTCTTGGGTATCTGAATAATACATACTGTATTCCTCTTCAATTTATCCAGTCAGGACTATTGAAGCAGAAGCAGATGACAGTCGTGTGAAGGCTGCTCTAGTGCTAATGGCGGAAATGGCGCATGCCCGTGAACACCATGGCCATGCCGTGTTCATCGGCGGCAGCGATGACTTCCTTGTCGCGCAGCGAGCCGCCGGGCTGGATGATGGCCTTGACGCCGGCTGCGGCGGCGGCATCGATGCCGTCGCGGAAGGGAAAGAAGGCATCGGAGGCCATTACCGATCCTTCCACCGCCAGGTCGGCATCGGCCGCCTTGATGCCGGCGATACGCGCGCTGTAGACGCGGCTCATCTGTCCGGCGCCCACGCCGAGGGTCATGCCGTCTCTGGCGTAGACAATGGCATTGGATTTGACGAACTTGGCCACCTTCCAGCAGAACAGCAGGTCCTGCATTTGTGTCTCGGCGGGGGCAAGCCGGGTGACAACCCTGAGATCGGCGCGTGTGATCGTGCCCATATCACGATCCTGCACCAGCAGCCCGCCGCCGACCCGCTTAAAGTCCAGCCCCGGCAGGGTGGTGGTGCACCAGGCACCGCAGGCCAGCACCCGGATATTGGGCTTGTCCGATAACACCAGCTGCGCCTCGTCGTCCACGCCGGGGGCGACGATCACTTCAACGAATTGGCGCTCGATAATGGTCTTGGCCGTATGCGCATCCAGCGGGCGGTTGAAGGCGATGATGCCGCCGAAGGCCGAGGTAGGATCAGTGGCATAGGCGCGGTCATAGGCCGTGACGATATCGTCGGCCAGGGCCACGCCGCAGGGATTGGCATGTTTGACAATGACGCAGGCCGGCGGCTCGAACTGCTTGACGCATTCCAGCGCGGCATCCGTATCGGCGATATTGTTGAACGACAGCTCCTTGCCCTGGAGCTGGCGCGCGGTCGCCACGCAGGCCTCGCCCGGATCGTGTTCCACATAGAAGGCGGCCCTTTGATGCGGATTCTCGCCATAACGCAGGTCCTGGGCTTTGGCAAACTGCACATTGAAGGTGCGTGGAAAGGTCAGCCGTTCATCCGCGCCTACGCTAAAGGTGCCAAGATAATTGGCGATGGCGCCATCATAGCGGGCCGTGTGCTCAAAGGCCTTTGCCGCCAGGGCGTAACGCCGGGCCGCGCTGACCTCGCCCTGATTGGCGTCCAGCTCGGTCAACAGCGGATGATAATCCGCCGGGTCGACGACAATGGCGACATCCCGGTGATTCTTGGCGGCGGCCCGGACCATGGTGGGGCCGCCGATGTCGATATTCTCGATCGCCAGCGCCAGGGCGCAGTCGGGGCGTGCCACGGTCTGCTCAAAGGGATAGAGATTGACCACGACCAGATCGATGGGCTGTATGCCATGGCGCTGCATGATGGCATCATCCTGGCCACGGCGTCCAAGGATGCCGCCGTGCACCTTGGGATGGAGGGTCTTGACCCGGCCATCCATCATCTCGGGAAAGCCGGTGTAGTCTGATACCTCGGTCACGGGAATGGCGTGCTGCGCCAGCAGTTTTGCTGTGCCGCCGGTGGAGAGGATATCAATACCGCGCCGGTGCAACTGGCCGGCGAATTCCACAATGCCGGTTTTATCAGAGACGCTGATTAGGGCGCGGGTGATCTTGCTCATGATGCTGTTGCTCTGCTGGCGGACCGGAATAGGTGACGGTTATTCGATGCCGTACTGTTTGAGTTTTTTGCGCAGGGTGCCGCGGTTGATGCCGAGGATCTCGGCGCACCGGGACTGATTGCCGCGGCTGTAACTCATCACGCTTTGCAACAGGGGCAGTTCGACCTCGCGCAGCACCATGTCGTAAAGATCCGCCGACGGATGA
>MGXL01000014.1:8761-14443 GCA_001801365.1 Gammaproteobacteria bacterium RBG_16_57_12
GGTTGTTATTTTTAATACCGTGCTCATGCAGCCAGTTCCTCTGCCGGGGTGAGTTGGTCAAAATATTCTTTTATCAACGCCGCCTGTTGCGCGGCATCTTCCGCAAGATTGATGCGTTGACGGAATGCTCCGCCACCCACCTGCCCGCGAATATACCAGCCGATATGTTTGCGGGCCACCCGCACGCCCTGCCACTCGCCATAAAAGCTATAGAGATTCTCCAGATGCTCGAGCAGCAGCTGACGGATTTCTTGCAGGCCAGGCGGGGGCAATCGCATTCCGGTGTCGAGATAGTGGCTGATCTCACGGAAGATCCAGGGTTGTCCCTGAGCGGCGCGGCCGATCATAATGGCGTCGGCTTGCGTGTAGTCTAGCACGAATCTAGCTTTTTCAGGGCTGTCGATATCGCCATTGGCGATCACGGGTATGGAAACCGCTGATTTTATCGCCGCAAGGGTGTCGTATTCCGCCGTGCCGCGAAAACCGCAGGCCCGGGTGCGGCCATGCACCGTCAGCGCCTGGACGCCGCATTGCTCGGCGATGGCCGCAATGCGCACGCCGTTGCGGTGTTGTGCATCCCAGCCGGTGCGGATCTTGAGCGTGACGGGCACATCAACGGCCTTGACTACTGTCTCGAGAATACGGACCACCAGGGTTTCATCGCGTAACAGGGCCGAGCCCGCCAGGGTGTTGCAAACCTTTTTGGCCGGGCAACCCATGTTGATATCGATGATCTGCGCGCCCTGCGCCACGTTGTACCGGGCGGCTGCGGCCAGTTGTTCCGGATCCGCGCCCACGATCTGCACGCTGTGCAGTCCTTCGCCATCGTGACCGGTGCGGCGCAGGGTCTTGGCACTGCCCCACAGCAGCGCATTGGAGGTGACCATTTCCGATACCGTCATGCCGGCGCCCAGGCGTTTGCATAATTGCCGGTAGGGGCGATCGGTGGCGCCGGCCATGGGCGCCAGCAGCACATTATTCGCCAGTAGGTACGGGCCGATTTTCATGGGTGTATGCCGGGTGACTGACCGTGCCATTGTCCAAGGGGAAACAATCATACCCGTTTAGGGCGTGGCGATAAAGATGCCGTTGCAGGCTTAATAGAACTCAAACTCAAAATTGACAACATCCTTGCCTGGATCGGTCAGTTCCAGCTTCATCAGGATGGCCTGATGGGGCGGCATACCCTTGGCGATATCGATTTTTTTGTCCAGATATTCGTTGGGCTTGAAGCGCCGGGAAGATATCCTGGCCTGTTCCATGGAGGACAGGGTAATTTCAACCGTGGGGAAGGGTTGCGCAAACTCTGCTTCATTCACCAGGATGGCGTTTACCAGCAGTGCCCCCGGGATTTCGGGGTGGACCCGCACATCGCGGTCGGTGATTTTGATAGCCGCCAGGTCACGCTGCAACGGGATATCGCATTGGGCGATGGTGCACAGCTTTTCTATCCAGGGCCTGAGTTCCGGATAGCGTGCCAGATCGGCGCGCAGGAAGTAGGCATACTGTCCCGCCAGCAGCAGCAACAAGGCAAAGATTACCGCTGACCAGGTGAGGGTCGACGTCATGCCGCGGTTTTTGCGCTTTTTGGAACGACGCGTGATCTCCTCGATGATGATTTCCTTCGCATTGATTTCCTTGTCTTTAGCCGCAGTAGCCATGGCGGGGGCAGTCACGCCGGTATCGGTAGCCGCGGCTTCGTCTGCGCTGGGCAAAGCTGCCGCAGTTTTCTTCTCAGTCTGGGCCGGGATGTTGTCCCCGAGATAATCCCTGTCGGTGATTTCTTCCCCCGGCTCGGCGAGAAATTGACTGAAATCGGCCCGGGCGGTAGGCGGTTGCGGCCGATTATCGGAGGTGTACAGCGGTATCGCCACATAGTCAGCGCTCGCTTCGGGCGACGGTTCTTCGGTCAGAACATCGTGGTCTTCTGTGGCTTCAGTATCCGCAACACTGAGGGGCGATCCGGGTGCCTGATCGTTGGTGTGTGTAGAAACATATGTTTCGGCGACGTCTTGACTCTTAGGTGTATCAGGCGCGTGTTCTGCTGCCGGCGTTTCGGCACCGGAGTCCTGGCTGCGCGACGAGGCGTGATCGAACAGATATTCAAGGGCCGAAAACACATGCAGGCATTGCCCGCAGCGCACGATACCCTGGGCCACGGCGAGTTGCTTGGCGGTGATATTAAACAGCGTATTGCATTCCGGGCAGCGTGTGTACATAACCGTTTTAGTTGTCTGTCATATCTTTTATTGCTTTGGCTGTTTTAATACCGAATGCCTTCCAGGCGTACCCAGCCATCCCGGGTAACCGCGGGCGCCATGGCAAAAAACGATTCATACGCGCGCGCGACACTGTGTTGTTGTTCTTCCAGAATCCCTGATAGCACAATAACTCCCCCCGGACGGGTCAGCCCGGCCAGACGAGGAGCAAGGGTGATCAGAGGATTGGCGAGTATGTTTGCTATCACCTTGTCTGCCTTGATTGCAGGAAGTTCATCCGGCAGGCAGGTATGCAAACCGGCCCCGACCGAGTTCTTATCGGCATTACCCCGGCTGGAGATTAGGGCCTGGGGATCATTATCAACTCCCCAGGCGATGGCCGCACCCAATTTAAGGGCGGCGATGGCCAGAATGCCCGAGCCGCAACCATAATCAATCACGGTCTGGCCGTGCGGCGGGTGACGATCCAGCCATTCGAGGCACAGTGCAGTGGTGGGATGGGTGCCGCTGCCAAAGGCCAGGCCAGGGTCCAGCATCAGATTGACGGCAGCGGGGTCCGGCGGGGAACACCAGCTCGGGCATATCCACAGGCGTTCGCCAAAACGCATGGGCTTGAAATCATCCATCCAGGCCCGCTCCCAGTCCTTGTCGGGCAGGGGCTCGCAGCGCCAGCTCAGACCGGCGGGTAATCGGGCTACCACGGCGTCGATATCCGTGGCGGCATCAAACAAGGCCGCCACACATACCTGCTGCCATAAGGGAGTGGCGCCTGGCGGAGGCTCATAGATGGGTTGGTCGGCGGCATCCTCGAGGGTGACGGCGGCGGCGCCGGCCTCATGGAGCATATCGGCAAGATGCTCGGCGTGTTCCTGGTCGCTAGCGATTTTAAGCTGTATCCAAGACATTGGAGTCAATCATCATGCCGCCTCCCTGCGGGCTAGTGGGCTGCATTACAGCCCGAGTTTCTTTTCCAGATAATGGATATTGGTGCCGCCGGCCATAAAGGCACAATCGCGCATGATGTCCTGCTGCAGCGGGATATTGGTTTTAATGCCTTCGATCACGAATTCGCTCAGGGCGGTGCGCATGCGCGCCAGGGCGATATCGCGGGTACGCCCATGCACGATCAGCTTGCCGATCATGGAGTCGTAATGGGGCGGAACCCGATAGCCGTTGTAAATATGCGAATCGACGCGCACCCCGGGCCCGCCGGGGGGATGATACTGGGTGATGGTGCCGGGGGACGGCATGAAATTCCTGGGGTCTTCGGCGTTGATGCGGCACTCGATCGCATGCCCCCGCAGCTTGATATCCTTTTGTTTATAAGACAGCGTCTCGCCGTAGGCTACCAGGATCTGCTCCTTGACCAGATCAACGCCCGTGACCATTTCCGTGACCGGGTGTTCGACCTGAATGCGGGTGTTCATTTCAATGAAATAAAATTCACCGTTCTCATACAGGAATTCGAAGGTGCCGGCGCCGCGATAGCCGAACTCGCGGCAGGCCGCGGCGCAGCGCTCGCCGATTTTGCTGCGCATCTCCTCGGTAATGCCGGGGGCGGGCGATTCCTCCACCACCTTCTGATGGCGGCGCTGCATGGAGCAGTCCCGCTCACCCAGGTGGATGGCGTTGCCGTGCTGATCGGCCAGGACCTGGATCTCGATATGGCGCGGGTTTTCCAGGTATTTTTCCATATAGACCATGTCATTGCCAAAGGCCGCCCCCGCCTCGCCGCGGGTGAGGGAAATGGCATTGAGCAGGGTGGCCTCGCTGTGCACCACACGCATGCCGCGCCCGCCGCCACCGCCCGCCGCCTTGATGATGACCGGGTAGCCGATTTTCTGCGCCGTGGCGAGATTGGTATCGGCATCATCGCCCAGCGGCCCGCCGGAGCCCGGTACGCAAGGCACCCCCGCCTTTTTCATGGCCTCGATGGCGCTGACCTTGTCTCCCATCAGGCGTATGGTCTCGGGACGCGGTCCGATGAAGGTGAACCCGCTTTGTTCGACGCGTTCGGCGAAGTCCGCATTCTCCGACAGAAAGCCATAACCGGGATGGATGGCCTGGGCGTCGGTGACCTCGGCGGCGCTGATCACGGCCGGGACATTGAGATAGCTTTCGATGGAAGGCGCCGGGCCGATGCACACGGATTCATCGGCCAGACGGACATGCTTCAGGTCGCGGTCCGCCGTGGAATGGATGGCGACGGTCCTGATGCCCAGCTCGCGGCAGGCGCGCAGGATGCGCAAGGCGATCTCGCCGCGATTTGCGATGACGATTTTTTCAAACATAGCCTGAATCCGCCTTACTCAATGACTACCAGGGGCTGGTCAAATTCCACCGGCTGGCCATTCTCCACCAGGATGGCCTTGACGGTGCCCGCCTTGTCGGCTTCGATCTGATTGAGCAGTTTCATGGCCTCGATGATGCACAGGGTATCGCCCACCCCCACCTGCTTGCCGACCTCGATAAACGCCTTGGCGCCGGGGGTGGGGGCGCGATAGAAGGTGCCCACCATGGGAGATCTGACGATGTGGCCGGTCGGTTCCGACTTGGCGGCCGGAGCCTCGACGGCGGGTGCCACGGCCGAAACCGGCGGCGGGGCCATCATCGGCATCATCATTTGCGCCGATCCGCTGAATGCCGCCGTACGGCTGATGCGTACCGATTCCTCACCTTCCTGAATCTCGATTTCGGCGATATCGGTGGTTTCGATGAGTTCGATCAGTTTCTTTATCTTGCGTATGTCCATAGCCTTATGAGCCTGTAGTGGTTAAACGGTTGATGGCGGCCAATAGCGCCAGTTGGTAGCCATAGGCGCCCAATCCGGTGATGACGCCCATGGCGATATCAGAAAAATATGAATGCCGGCGAAACTGTTCCCGGGCATGAACATTGGATAGATGAACTTCAATAAAAGGTATCCCACTGGACGCCAGGGCATCCCGGATGGCCACGCTGGTATGAGTGAAGGCGGCGGGATTGATGATGATGAAGTCCGTGCCATCCTGCCGGGACTGCTGGATGCGATTGACCAGCTCATGTTCGGCATTGCTTTGCAAAGCGGTCAGGCTATGGCCCTGTTCCCGGGCGAGCCGGGCCAGCTGCTCGTTAATGGCATCCAGGGTGGTGCGCCCATAATGCTCGGGTTCGCGGGTGCCCAGCAGATTAAGATTAGGGCCGTGCAATACCAGAATGTTCGCCATTATTCAGTCATGCCCTCGTCGGCTGCGAAATCGCAATGTTTCCTGGTAAGTTCGCCGCCTGTTACCCGATTATGGAGCGATAAACTCACGGAGATGGGCGTAATTATCCATCACGCCATGGAGTTTGTCCATATGGCCGGAATGAACGCAAGTTCGCGACAGATCGACTCAAGTTATTATAATAAACCGCGCATTTAAGCGGGGGGCGTGCGAGAAGGATAAGGGCTGGGTTGGCAGTATTTATTTCGACGCCTGCA
>MGXL01000014.1:14507-21683 GCA_001801365.1 Gammaproteobacteria bacterium RBG_16_57_12
GCCGTTTTTGTTGAAGAACATGATGGAGGGAGGCCCGATCAGCCCGAAATGTTTGAGCATGGCCTTGTCGTCGTCATTATTGGCCGTGACGTCGGCCTGGAGCAGGGTATAGCCGGCCAGGGCCTGCTGCACCCCGGGGTCGGAGAAGGTGTAACGTTCCATTTCCTTGCAGGAGACGCACCAGTCGGCGTAGAAATCCAGCATCACCGGTGTGGCGCTTGCCTGGGCACTCTTGAGCCGGCTTTCCAGCTCCGCCAGATTTTTAACGTTGGTAAAGCGCAGTTCCTGGCTTTGTGACGGGGCGCCGGACTTGGCGGCGGCCAGGCTGATCCCCTGGAGGGGTTGCAGCGGATCCTTGCCGCCGCTGGCGGCGCCGACCAGCAATAGGGTGCCATAGAGCAATAGCACCAGGCCGATGCCTTTCCACAGCTTCTTCCAGCCGGTCGCCTCGTAATGCAGCGGTTCGATGGCGCCCAGATAGATACCCGAGATGACCATCAGCACCGCCCATAGCGCCATGGTCACCGTGGCCGGGAGGATGCGCTCCATCATCCAGATCGCGATCGCCAGCAGCAACACGCCGAACACCGCCTTGATGTTATCCATCCAGGGTCCGGCCTTGGGCAGCAGCTTGCCGGCGGAGGTGCCGATGGCCAGCAAGGGCAAACCCATGCCCAGGCTCAGGGCGAACAGGGCGGCGCCACCCAGGAAGGCATCACCGCTCTGCCCGATATATATCAGCGCCCCGGCCAGTGGCGGCGCCACACAGGGGCCGACGATCAGGGCGGACAGCAGGCCCATGATGGCGACCCCGACCAGCGTGCCGCCCTGCTGGCGGTTGCTGAACTCCGCCAGCCTGCTCTGCAGGCCGCTCGGCAACTGCAGCTCGTAAAAGCCGAACATGGAGAAGGCCAGCAGCACAAACACGGCACTGAAACTCCCGAGGATCCAGGGATTCTGGAAGGCGGCCTGCAGGTTCTCGCCGAACAGGCCGGCGATCACCCCGGCGACGGTATAGGTGAAGGCCATGGCCAGCACATAGGTCAGCGACATGGTAAAGGCCCGGCGGGTGGTGATGTGCTCACCCTGGCCGGCGATAATGCTGGAGAGTATCGGGATCATGGGGAAGACGCAGGGGGTGAAGGCCAGCAGTACCCCCAGGCCGAAGAAGCTGGCCAGGGTGAGCAGCATAGTGTCGCTGGCCATTTTTTGCGCCAGGCGGTCCTGCTCGGCCAGCGGCGCGGCTGATTGGGGCGCCGTGGTAAGAGGCAAAGCTGCCGGTGAAGCCGCACCGGCGGCGGGCAGGGCCAGGCTGACCGTCTTGGTGATGGGTGGATAACACAGGCCGGCCTCGGCGCAGCCCTGGTATTCCACCTGCAGGGTCACCGTCCCGGCGGCGGTGGAGCCGCGCAGCAACTGAACCGGGATGTTTACCTGATGCAGGTAGACTTCCATATCGCCAAAGTATTCATCATATTTGGGCTTGCCCGGTGGCGAATCGATGTTGCCCAGCGTGGCATCACCCTGCACGATCTTGAAGCTGATCCGCTGGCGATAGAGATAATACTGATCCGCAATTTCCCAGTGTCCGATGATATGTTCGGCATCACTGACATCGGCGGAAAAGATGAAGGCCTGGTCGGCCTCCAGAAACTCGGGCTCACTGGCGCCGCCGGCACTTTTCAGCAGCCCGCCCAGGCCGCCCCCGCTGCCGGCCTGGGCCGGCAAGGCGCCGGCCGTCAGGGCCAGCAGCCCGGTGATTAATAAAAGGTAACGTGTCAGTGTATTGATGTTCATTGTGCTGTACCCATGGTGTGGCTGATCCAGTCGAGATATTCCGGCAATCCCCTGGCTACAGGGACCGCGATGATTTCCGGAAGTTCATAGGGGTGGTTGTCCCGCAGCAGTTTTTCCATGGCGGCGTAGTGTTCGGCAGTCGACTTGATGAGCAACAGAACCTCCTGATCGGTATTGAGTTTTCCCTGCCAGCGGTAAATCGATGTCAACCCTGGTATAATGTTGACACAGGCCGCCAGATTGTTTTCCACCAGCAGCAGTGCCAGTTTCTGCGCCGCTTCCACAGTCGGGCAGGTGTTCATCACCAGCAAATAATCCCTCGGCATATGATATCCCGATAACAACCATTATGAGCCCACTAGCTTAACACTTGCTTAATCGTTTTATGACACCCTTTCGTATCCTGTTTCTGACCATTCTGCTGACCCCCTTGCTGGAGATCTATCTCCTGATCCGGGTCGGTGAGGTTATCGGCGGGTGGCCGACGGTATTGATGGTTGTTGTGATGGCAGTGCTGGGCGTGGCGCTGATACGCATCCAGGGATTCTCCACCCTGCGACGATTGCAGGGTGCGCTGCTGCGCGGCGAGAGCCCGGCCATGGGGCTGCTGGAGGGCATGGTCATCATGGCGGCCGGGGTGTTATTGCTGATACCGGGATTTTTTACCGATGTCATCGGGCTGCTCTGCCTGGTGCCGATGGTACGCCGCGCGCTGATCGCCTACTTGTTGCGTCATCATGTCTTTATTTCACCGGGACGCGGCCCGCGGGATTCCGGCCAAGGCCCCCGCACTCTTGAAGGCGAGTATCGCCGCGAAGATTAACGGCCTGCTGAATTCAGGACCGGCTATATTTTTTCATCCCCACCCTTGATTTTCTCCAAGCGGTCACTATTATTAGCACTCACCGTGAATGAGTGCTAAAGTGCTCACCACTGAAGGCAGGCGCCATCCGGCTCCGGGCCATCAATTTATTACATAAGCAACTAAACCTAAAGGAGATAATAAGCCGATGAAAATTCGTCCTTTGCATGATCGTGTACTGGTACGCCGTATGGAAGAAGAAACCAAGACCGCTGGCGGTATTGTGCTGCCCGGCTCGGCTGCCGAGAAGCCGAATCAAGGGAAAATTCTGGCCGCAGGTAAGGGCAAGATCCTGGAAAACGGCGATGTGCGCCCCATGGACGTCAAGGTTGGCGACAAGGTGCTGTTTGGTAAATACTCCGGCACCGAGGTGAAGGTTGACAACGAAACCCTGATCATGATGCGCGAAGAAGACATCATGGGCGTCATCGAAGGCTAAAGCACCCGCCTTAACGAATCAAATCCAGTAATCTATAAATAGAGAGGAAAGAATTATGGCAGCAAAAGAAGTACGTTTTAGTTCAGATGCCCGTCAGCGCATGCTTGCCGGGGTGAATGTCCTGGCCAATGCGGTGAAGGTTACCCTGGGTCCCAAGGGACGCAATGTGGTTCTGGAAAAGAGCTACGGCGCCCCGACCATCACCAAGGATGGCGTCTCCGTCGCCAAGGAAATCGAACTGGAAGACAAGTTTGAAAACATGGGCGCCCAGATGGTCAAGGAAGTCGCCTCCCAGACTTCCGATATCGCCGGTGACGGTACCACCACCGCTACGGTGCTGGCCCAGTCCATCCTGTCCGAGGGCATGAAGTCGGTAGCCGCCGGCATGAACCCCATGGACCTCAAGCGCGGCGTCGACAAAGCCGTGATTGCCGCGGTTGAAGAACTGAAGAAGATCTCCAAGCCCTGCGAAGATGAGAAGGCGATCGCCCAGGTCGGCACCATCTCCGCCAACTCTGACGAGAGCATAGGTAAGATCATCGCCGATGCCATGGCCAAGGTCGGTAAGGAAGGCGTGATTACCGTGGAAGAAGGCTCCGGCCTGCAAAATGAGCTGGAAGTGGTCGAAGGCATGCAGTTTGACCGCGGCTACCTGTCTCCTTACTTCATTAATAATCAGCACAGCATGAGCGCCGAGCTGGTGGACAGCCCGCTGGTACTGCTGCACGACAAGAAGATTTCCAACATCCGTGAAATGCTGCCGGTGCTGGAAGCCGTGGCCAAGTCCGGCCGCCCCCTGCTGATCATCGCCGAAGACGTCGAGGGCGAAGCCCTGGCGACGCTGGTGGTGAATAACATCCGCGGCATCGTGAAGGTGGCTGCGGTCAAGGCCCCGGGCTTCGGCGACCGTCGCAAGGCCATGCTGGAAGACATCGCCGTGCTGACCGGCGGCACCGTGATCTCCGAAGAACTGGGCATGACCCTGGAAAAGGCCGGCCTGAACGAACTGGGTTCCGCCAAGAAGATCCAGGTCACCAAGGAAAATACCACCATTATCGATGGCGCCGGCAAGCCCGCCGACATCGAAGCGCGCATCAAGCAGGTTCGTAAGCAGGTCGAAGATGCGACCTCCGACTACGATCGCGAAAAGCTGCAGGAGCGCGTCGCCAAGCTGGCCGGCGGCGTTGCCGTGATCAAGGTGGGTGCGACCACGGAAATCGAAATGAAGGAAAAGAAGGCCCGTGTTGAAGACGCCCTGCACGCCACCCGCGCCGCGGTGGAAGAAGGCGTGGTGCCTGGCGGCGGCGTTGCCCTGATCCGTGCCATCCAGGCCATCAAGTCACTCAAGGGCGACAATCACGATCAGGATGTGGGCATCAACATCGCCCGCCGCGCCATGGAAGAGCCGCTGCGTCAGATCGTGGCCAATGCAGGTGAAGAACCCTCTGTCATCGTCAACAAGGTGCAGGAAGGCAAGGGCGCATTCGGTTACAATGCCGCCACTGGCGAATACGGTGACATGATCAAGATGGGTATCCTGGATCCGACCAAGGTAACCCGTATCGCCCTGCAGAATGCGGCCTCAGTGGCCGGGCTGATGATCACCACCGAGTGCATGGTTGCCGAAAAGCCCCAGGAAAAGGGCGCGGCGGCACCTGACATGAGTGGCATGGGTGGCATGGGTGGCATGGGCGGCATGATGTAAGCTGTCCGCGTAACTCGTACAGCAGAAAAGGCCCCATCGCGTTGCGGTGGGGCCTTTTTTATTGGGGCCTTGCGGATAGCGGCAGATTCTCCTGATTACATTAGAGTTACGAAAATTCAAGAAAATCATGGCCAAGTCGATGACACTGAAGATGTCTGTAAACCTATCCCGGGGCCAGAACATATGGAACTACAAGGCAATACACGCAATGTTATGCGTAACGACATATTGGTGCCATTCGTTAACGAGACGATTGCGGCCCTGGAGAGCATGGCGAATTTGAAGGGTGAGAGCGACATACTGACTTATCGCGACCCCCTTGATGTATTTATCTTCAAGGGTTTTGCGGTATGCATTGCCGCAAAGACCTCAAGCGGGATTTCTGGAAAGATCGTAATGAACTACGACAATCAGACAGCCGTGGCCATCGGAAACAGAATACTTACTAAAATGCTGGGCAGTTTCGAGGGGGCGACTGAATTAAACGATATGGTCAGGGACGCGCTGGCTGAATTTTCAAACACGGCTGTAGGCCTAGCCACCCGCCACATTAGCGAGGCCAGGCATAAAATTATTTTTGGGGCACCGGTTTATCTTCTCAATAAGGAAGATTGCGAATTTCTGCTGGCGGGTGTGAAACAGATTATGACCATTCCTGTTGACGTCAAAAATATTGGGCGGTTCTACTTCAGCTTTCTTTTGCAGAGTAATGGCGAGTAAAACATGCTAAATAAAAATGCGACCATATTGCTTGTTGACGACACAATGATAATGCGCGAATCGCTCAGGCGAGTTTTGGTATCCCTTGGCTATGACAACATCCTGCAGGCTGATAATGGCAGGGAAGCAATAAAAATACTGACAACCGAAGGCAATAAGGTGGATTTGATTTTTCTGGATATCGTCATGCCCATCATGGACGGAAAAACCGCATTGAAGAAAATTCGTGAAACGAACAAGACAGTTCCTGTCGTGATGCTTACCTCGGTTGCGGACAAGGATTCAATTATCGAATGCAGTAAACTGGGCATGACCAGTTATGTGCTGAAACCAGTCAATGCTGAAACCGGCCCGAAGATTCTTTCCAATATATTTGTGAAACTTTAATCTGTAATTGCCGCGACTACCGCCTGCTCGCTGCAGGCGCAATCGGCCCCCCCATCCGTGAGCCCGCACCTTCTCGGCAACTACTCCAGGCGTTGCTCTACCTCCTCCCTCCATGGAGTCGTGCTGCCATGCGGGAGTTAGCATGCCGCTGGCGCCATGATTCTGCCAATGGCGCCGGCGGAGAACGCTATTTTCTACTTGCAGGAGAGTGGCTAATGGGCGACCCTATTCGTTTGCCGCGCCGGAATGTCCGGAGCGGATAGCGGGGCTGCCAGCACACCGGGACGGCAGGCAGAAGACTATGGCAACACTGAAAAAGCGGGGGCGGGCCTGAAGTCAGGCTCTCCGCGAGGACTGAATGATGACGATCCCGAATATAGTTACCTCGCTGGAAGAAACCGGTGGGCTTCCACACTCGCTTGGGCGGCGGGAAACAGGGTCCGCGCCGCAGTGCCGCCGTATCCGCGTAACCGTCGTGGTGCAGGGCGTGGGCTACCGTCCCTTCGTCTGGCGCCTGGCGCGGGAGCTGGATCTGACTGGATGGGTGCGCAACGATGCTGCGGGCGTGGAGATCGAGGTGCAGGGCAGGGCAGGGCGGATGCGCTGGATCGCTTCGCCGAACGCCTTGCCAGCGAAGCGCCACGGCTCGCCCGCGGGGAAAAAATACATGCCGAGTCGTGTGTGGCAACGGGTGATGCAATCGGCTTCAATATCCTGAAGAGCGGCGGCGGCCGCATCCAGACCGGCATCTCGCCCGACATGACCGTGTGCCCGGAGTGCCTGGCGGAACTGTTCGATGCTGCCGACCGGCGCTATCGCTATCCTTTCATCAACTGCATTTACTGTGGGCCGCGCTACACCATCACCGCGCGGCTGCCCTACGATCGCGTCAACACCAGCATGGCGGTTTTCACCCAATGTCCGGCCTGTCAGAGCGAATATGATCATCCCGCCAATCGCCGCTTTCACGCCCAGCCCAATGCCTGCCCGGTGTGCGGGCCGCAATTGCGCTTCTACGATGAACACTGGCAGCCCATCGTAACGAATGATCCGGTCGCCGCCGCCGTTGAGCGCATCCGTGCCGGGCAGGTGATCGCCGTCAAGGGCATCGGCGGTTTCCATCTGGTGTGCGATGCGCGCAATCCCGCGTCCGTGGCCAGGTTGCGCGGCGGCAAGCAGCGCGAAGGGAAACCCCTTGCAGCGATGGCGCTGAATGCGGCATCGGCGCGCCTTTATGCCGATGTGTCCGATGACGAGGCGGCATTG
>MGXL01000015.1:0-1066 GCA_001801365.1 Gammaproteobacteria bacterium RBG_16_57_12
GCATGATTCAAGCTGTAATCAGAATGGAGGTTCCAATGTCTGACAAAATCAAACCGGTTGAACCCGAACATATCGCCTGCGATGTCTGTCTGAAGGAAATCCCCGAGGATGCTGCCAAGACCTTCGAGGGCGATGAGTATCTGCTTCATTTTTGTGGTCTGGAATGCCTTACCAAGTGGAAAAAAGCGCATCCACCCAAACCCAATAACAAATAGTTCACGCCCGCTCCCAGGCAAAGGCCATGACCTCGGCAACCGTCTGTTTGCCGGTAGCCAGCATGATCAGCCGGTCGAGCCCCAGGGCCACACCGGCGCCGTCCGGCAGGCCATGTTGCAAGGCTGCCAGCAAACACTCATCCATGGCCACATCATCCTGTCCCCGCTGCCGGCGCAGGGCCTGGTCAGCCTCAAAGCGCCGCTGCTGTTCCTGCGCATCCGCCAGCTCCTGAAACCCGTTGGCCAGCTCTATCCCTTCCAGATATAACTCAAAGCGCTCGGCTACCGCCGGCTCACCGGGCCGTACCTTGGCCAGGGCGGCCTGTGAGGCCGGGTAATCATGAAGGAAGCACAATCGGCCGCGCCCCAGCCTGTCTTCCACCACGTGCGTCAGCAACAGGTCCAGCCAGGCGTCCCGGCCCCTGTCGCGCAGGGCCGCCGGATTCACGGCGATGCCATGTCCTGTTGCGCAGGCCTGCAACTCATCGATGCTGGCGCGAAAGGGATCGATCCCGGCATGGCGGCGGAAGGCCTCTCCATAGGCAAGATATTCGGGCGCGGCAAGATGCAGCAGGCCGGCGGTCAAATCACTGACCAGATCGGCCACCTCCTGCATCAGGGCCGGTAAGCCAAAACCGGGGCGGTACCATTCCAGCAGGGTGAATTCCGGATTGTGCAGCCGGCCATATTCTCCCGCGCGGAACACCCTGGCGATCTGATAAATGGGGCCGCTGCCGGCCGCCAGCAGGCGCTTCATGGCGAACTCGGGCGAGGTGTGGAGATAGCGGCGCTGTTGCTGTGTCGAATCCGCGCCCGGATAGGCGCTGGTCAGGCTCTCGATGGTGGGATCG
>MGXL01000015.1:1078-1225 GCA_001801365.1 Gammaproteobacteria bacterium RBG_16_57_12
TTTCCACCTCCAGAACCTGACGCTCGGCGAAAAACCGGCGTATTTCAGCCAGGAAACCGGCACGATGGCGCAAGGTGGCGAGACTGGCACCGGGCATCCAGTCTGAGGATGGAATCACCAGGGTATTCCCGGCCGCCTATTCCTTGA
>MGXL01000015.1:1344-1588 GCA_001801365.1 Gammaproteobacteria bacterium RBG_16_57_12
GATGTGTCGCCACGCACACCCGGATCGGTTTCGGTAATGGTGAGTTGCACAAAATTGGGCGGGGTTACGGTCAGGGGTTGGCCGTTCCACAGGGTCACGGTGCAGACATCCTGCTCCTTGAGCCACTTCCTGGCGTCTTCCACCGCCGAGGGCATGGCCGCTATCTGTTCGAAGCTCTCCTGATCCATGAAATAATAGAACTCACCATCGTTGTACAAATACTGCATTTCCATATCCACCACAT
>MGXL01000015.1:1608-14056 GCA_001801365.1 Gammaproteobacteria bacterium RBG_16_57_12
TTGGAACGCAAAGTACGCTCGATGACACGGCCGGTCTTGAGATTGCGCAGTTTGATGCGATTAAACGCCTGTCCCTTGCCCGGCTTGACGTATTCATTTTCCATAATGGAACACGGATCGCCATCAAACATGACCTTCATGCCGTTTTTGAATTCATTGGTACTGTAGGTAGCCATTTTCCCCTCGTTCTGAGATGATTTAACCCCGTATAAACGATACAAAGCGCTTATGATACCTCGAACCGCCGTAACTTGGCAGGGCAGCGACTGGCAAAATGCGCTGGCGACCGCTATACGCCATCCCCAGGAACTGCTGGAGGCCCTGAACCTGCCCCTGTCGGCCCTGCCCCAGACGTTGGCCGCCGCCGGTGATTTCAGCCTCAGGGTGCCGCGCGACTACGTGGCGCGCATGAAAAAGGGCGATCCCCATGATCCTCTCTTGTTGCAGGTGCTCCCTGCCGCTGAAGAACTCACGGCCACCCCGGGCTACAGCGCTGATCCGGTCGGCGAACTGGCCGCCATGCCCGTCCCCGGCCTGCTGCACAAATATGCCGGACGGGCCCTGCTGATCACCACCGGGGCCTGCGCCATCCATTGCCGCTATTGTTTCCGGCGGCAGTTCCCCTATGCGGAAGCCGCGGCCGCCAGGACACACTGGGCGCCGGCGCTGGCCTATCTCGCCGCGGATTCCTCCATCGGTGAAATCATCCTCAGCGGTGGCGATCCGCTCCTGCTCACCGATCAGCGTCTGGCCGAGTTGCTCAAGAATCTGGCGGCCATCCCGCATCTGCAGCGGCTGCGTATCCACAGCCGTGTGCCGGTGGTCTTGCCGGAAAGAATCACCGCTGATCTGATCAAGCTGCTCTCGGGCACTCGCCTGCGTGCAATCATGATCATCCACAGCAATCATGCCAATGAGATCAACGCCCCGGTCGGCGATGCCCTCATTCGACTGGCTCAGGCTGGCATCACCCTGATGAATCAGGCCGTGTTGTTGAAGGGTGTGAATGATACGCCGGAGGCACAGATCAAACTGCACGAGACCCTGTTCGAGTACGGCGTGCTGCCCTATTACCTGCATCTGCTCGATAAGGTCCACGGCGCCGCGCATTTCCAGATCGATCGCCAGCAGGCGCTGGACTTGTACACACAACTGCGGCAACAGCTGCCGGGCTATCTGCTGCCCCGTATGGTGCAGGAACAGGCCGGCCTGCCCTATAAGGTTCCCGGGGAGCATCTCGAGGATTTTTCAGCGGGCGGATTAATGTGATTGATATCGGCCAGGACCTATATCTGACACGGCCTGCACTGCAACCGGCGGCCCCCGGTGATATGTTTCAGCCACGTGATATCAAGGCGAGGGTCGATGATCTGGCCGGTGTCGATGCGGCTTCTGCCATTTCCATGGCGCTGCCGCTTCTCGAGGCCATCAACAGTCATCACCTGGCGGTCGATCAGCGCATCGAGCTCCTGAAGCGGCTCCAGCAGCCTCTCATGGATAGCATGGACTCCCTGGTGCTCGACTATCTGGATGAGGCCTTTCCCCTGATGGCCGCCGGCACCCGCGGCCCGGCGGCAAATCTCGGGCTGCTGAAATCCCTGGCCACCGGCTGGCACATCTGTCTTGCCGATCTGATGGAGCAATCCCGCCGCGATCCTGACAAAGAGGAGATCGCCCGGCTGCTGTATCAGGTGCTTGATCTGCTGGGGCTGCTGATATTGAACTGCTATCTGGGCTACCGGGAAATTCCGGAAAAACTGTGGCGGCAACTGCATCGGCTGTATCTATTCGCCGAGCACCATCACCTGCAGCAATATCCCCACGCCGGATCGGATGGCCGCACCATTGCCGATCGATATCTGCATATCCTGTTGCTGGCACTGGCCAATCCCTATCATCAGACGCCTGCCACACTCTGGAACATCCACTGCCACCTGGCACGCTGGAGCCGCCTGGCGGAATTGCGTCCGGTAAGTGAAGTGGCGCCACGGCATGCTCAGCTGACTGTCGATCTGGGCAGTGACCTGCCACCGGAATTTCAGCCGCCCGGTGAAGGCGGTCGGTCGCGCATCCTGCATGGTGAACGTATTTTGCAGACTCTCCAGACATCGCTTGAACAGTCAGGGGAATTGCCGGAATCCACCCTCAGACAACTGCTCAAGTGCTGGGGCGGCGAAATCAAACGGGTTTTCTCCCGGAGCCATAAACCGGGCAGCATCACCGTGTACCTGGGCATGGATCAGGTGCATGCCCTGTTCGGGCCGGATCGCCATGACCATGAAAACGGCACACAGGCCGCACTGGTCAACAAGAGCGCCGACGGCATGGGCATTTCCATGGCGGTTAATCATGGCGGCAGTGGCGCCCGTATCGGTGAGATTGTCGGCGCGCAAATATCAAATACGTCAAACACTCCCATCACACCAGGCCTTATCCGCTGGATAAGGATCAAACCGGACGAACAGCTGGAATTCGGCATGCAGTTCCTCGGCCATCCGGTCACGGCCGTCACCCTGGAATCCACCACGCCAGGGGACACCACACCACAGCGGGCCTTGCTGTTACCCGACAGGCCTCAGGCACACCCATCGGCAACGCTCCTCATGGCCAGCCGGCATTCTCTGCCGGCCAGCGCCTGGCTCACCAGCTCCGGCAGCAGGATGAAAGTCCGGCTCACCGGGCGGCTGGAAGGCTCAGGCCTTTATTCACGGTATTATTTCACCAAACTGGAATAGGGGCGGGCTGGGGGGGACGCCAAAAAAAACGGCTGCACCCTGGCGCAGCCGTGAATATGTTTTGCCTACAGGGACGTAGGTAAGGGGCGTTAGCAGGACGCGGAAGCCTTGTCTGTGAGGTATCAGCGTGCCGCTTTGAGCGTGGCAATACGCTCCTCCAGCGGCGGATGGCTCATGAACAGACGTTTGAAGCCCATGGCCCTGCCGCCGGAGATACCGAAGGCGGCCATCTGATCCGGCAGATGAGGCTGCTTGACGCTCTGCTGCAATCGTTCCAATGCAGAAATCATTTTTTCACGGCTCGCCAGTCTGGCGCCGCCGGCATCGGCCCGGAATTCACGCTGACGGCTGAACCACATCACGATAATACTGGCCAGGATACCCAACACCAGCTCTGCCACGATCGCGGTTACCCAGAAGGCCGGGCCATGTCCGCGTTCGGTTTTGAACACCACGCGGTCAACCAGATGACCGATGACGCGCGACAGGAAAATCACGAAGGTATTCACGACCCCCTGGATTAGCGCCAGGGTCACCATGTCACCGTTTGCCACATGGCTGACCTCGTGAGCCAGCACCGCTTCCGCCTCATCCCGATTCATGGCGCGCAGCAAGCCGGTGCTGACGGCAACCAGGGCGTTGTTACGCGACATCCCGGTGGCGAAGGCATTAACATCCGTCGCGTCAAATACGGCTACTTCCGGCATGCCGATACCCGCCTGTTTTGCCTGGCGTTGCACGGTCGCCACCAGCCACTGTTCCGCCTCATTGGCCGGGCGTTCGATGACCTGCGCACCGGTCAGACGTTTGGCGGTCCATTTGGAAATCGCCAGAGAAATGAATGAACCGCCAAAGCCGAATACCGCCGCAAAGATCAGCAGGGAATTCAGGTTCAGTCCCGCGCCCTGTTCATCGAGAATACGATCAACCCCCAGCAGGCGCAGCGTAATGTTCAGGACAAACACGATCGCCAGATTGGTGATGAGAAATAAGAACACTCGCTTCATGGATAACTCCGGTTGTCTATAAAAATTGTACTCTGTTGGAATTCAGCCAGAGCATGGCACGTCAGTATAGATGGGGATGGGACCGAATAAGTTCAATAGGCCTGTTGTGGCTGGCAGTCGCATAAAAGCCGCCTTCCCGGAACTACCGCAATTTTGCCTCAAAGACCGTAAATTCTTGCTGGATAAAGGCAATGTTGCCAAGGACGACGCCATTTTCAGCCATTTTGGCCTGCATGATCAACTCTTCGCCGGGCTGGCGCTGCTGCCTGCTGTGGAAAATCAGGCGGTGTGAGACGTCATCGGCATGGAAAAGATACGCAGGAATCGCCCGCCCCGTCTGTCGCATGCCTTCATCCTGAATACCCACACATTCAAAGGCATCCGATAACCTGACGATGGTCACTTCCAATTCATCCTTGCCCGGCCGATGGAGGCGGCAAACATATCCCAGCTGGGTAGCCGTGGGCTGCCCGGCCGAACATTCCATCACCACCAGTTGCCCATGCCCCATCGGATTGGTGTAACGGCTCTCATTGGTGCGTATCCGGATACCGCTACGGCTTTCATCAACCACAAACCACTGGGCATCACGGCAATGCCGGCTGTCTTCCGTCAAGGCCGCCGTACGTCCGGCCAGAATGTCATTCAGGCTGCGTGGCAAACCATCCCGGGCAACATCTTTCGATGCGCCGTTCATTCCCTGGATATGACGATAACCTTCCATGAATCCGAAATAGATATCCATTTCCCGATTGGCGCCCACGTAGACCCGCTCTTCGACGCGATGATGCATCAGCAGTTTTTTCGCCAGCAATTCCAGGAAGATCTGCCGATCATGCTCATGAAGCTGCATCAGCGGCGGAGAGAGGTTTTTGATGCGCTCGTCCGGCGACTGTTCCGCCAGATAAAAATTGTCCCGTTCCAGCTGTGCCAGCAGTGGCCTGATATCCATCAGGATACCCGCCCGCCCCTGTTCGGTTTTGGCCAGTTGCCCCGGCCCGGCATAATCGAAATAACAGACGACATATCCTCCCGGCAACACACCGGTTTCATCCCTGGCAATCACAATACTGCTCTCGGACCTGCGCAAATAACTGTCGAGCGCCGCAATGAAGCGGCCAGGCCATGAAAGCGTATCAACAATCCCGAACAGTTGAATGGCAATGAACAACTGCTTGGGCGTGGCCATCCCTTCCTGCTTACTGGCATTCAGCGGCAATCTGAACCAGCCCGCCAGACGCCGGGGTTCATCAACATCTTCGTATTGATGCAGAGCGAAAAATACCTGGTGGCATTCCCGCCAGGCCTGGCGGGAAAGTTTTTGATATCTGAGCGCGCCTATCCGCTGTTCGATGCCGGTCAGCTCAAGGATGCGGACACCACTCTGGCACAACCGGTCACGCTGCTGCAGATAGGCCTTATCCGGCAAATGGTAGTCTTCAATGAACAGGTGTTTATAACCGATGGCGAGCTGCTGTATGACGCTCAGGGCGCTGGCCAGTCCCCAGCGCCGCTCTTCCGTCTCCGGAAAACTCTCATTCACGTCATGCTGCTGACTTACGGACACCACATGCGGATATATCATTTGCAGGATATATTCGAGTATCTTCAGCCGGGTCTGCGCCGGTACCTGGCTATGATTGAGCATATCCAGATAATCGATCACATGTTCGATGAGCAATAGGGAATTTTTCGTGTACGGGTGCCATTCCTTGCGGAGGTCGCCGACGGACAATGACAGCTTGGCATCATCCGCCTTACGCATATAGGGGAGATCAAAACGTAGTTCCAGGGTTCGGGACGTCGTCGATTCCTGATGGGCAGGATCGCCGCTCAACCAGCATTTGATGACGGTAAATAACTTCATTCAGCCAACCTTATCATGAGCAAATGGTTAGCCCTGTAACACGGCCCGGTCCACCTTCTGAAAGCCGCGTGGTAGCTTTGTGCCACGCCGTCCACGCTCCGCCTCGTACTCCGCCAGATCCGCCGCCCGCAGAGTAAGATGCCGCTGACCGGCATGGACGGTCAGGCCCGATCCCTGCGGGATCACCACCACGGCCGCCACATGTTCTTCCCGGCTGCCTGCCTTGGCCGCCGGAATACCGATCATCTTGATGCCCTTCCCCTTGCCCAGCTCCGGCAACTCCCGCACCGGGAATACCAGCATCCGCCCGGTATTGATAATCACCGCCACACGATCGCTGGCATAGTCCTGCACGGCTGCCGGCATCATGACCCGACTCCCGTCCGGGGCCTTGATAATCGCCTTGCCCGCCTTGTTCTTCGCGTACAACTCCTCCAGCCGGGTCACAAAACCATAACCGGCATCGCTGGCCAATACGTACTGTTGCTCCAAAACACCCATCATCACACCCACGAAAGAGGCGCCCTCCGGGGGGCTGACCCGGCCTGTCAGCGGCTCACCCTGGCCACGTGCCGACGCCAGGGTATGCGCGGCAATGGAATAGCTCCTTCCGCTTGAATCCAGAAAGGTAACGGGCTGGTTGCTGCGCCCCTGCGCCGCCGCCAGAAAGCCGTCACCGGACTTATAACTCAGGGCCGCGGCATCCACGTCATGGCCCTTGGCCGACCGCACCCAGCCTTTTTCCGATAGTACTACGGTAATCGGTTCGACACTGATCAGGGCGGTTTCGTCCATAGCTCTGGCGGCCTCGCGTTCAACGATCGGGGAGCGGCGGGCATCACCGTACTGTTCGGCATCCTGGCCAAGCTCCTTGCGCACCAGGGTTTTCAGGCGCTGCTCGGAACCCAGGATCTTTTCGATGGCATCACGCTCCACGGCCAGCGCTTCCTGTTCACTGCGAATCTTGAATTCCTCCAGGCGCGCCAGTTGACGCAGTTTGGTGTCCAGGACGAAATCCGCCTGCACCACCGTGAGCTGAAATCGATTCATCAACACCGGCTTGGGTTCATCTTCGGCACGAATGATACGGATCACCTCATCGATATTCAGAAAGGCGATCAACAATCCGTCGAGCAGATGCAGCCGGTCGTTGACCTTTTCCAGGCGGTATTCGAGGCGCTTGCGCACCGTTGCGATACGGAATTCCAGCCATTCCTTGAGCAGGGTGCGCAGATCCTTGACCTGCGGCCGGCCATCCAGACCCAACACATTCATATTGACGCGATAGCTGCGCTCCAGATCGGTGGTGGCGAACAAATGGGTCATCAGTTCATCGATGTTGACGCGATTGGATCGCGGGATAATCACCAGCCGGGTGGGATTTTCATGATCTGATTCATCGCGCAGATCTTCCACCATGGGCAGTTTCTTGGCCTGCATCTGCGCCGCTATCTGTTCCAGCACCCTGGCTCCCGACACCTGATGCGGCAACGCCGTGATGACAACGCCTTCATCTTCCTGTTCCCAGCGGGCACGCATCCGCACGCTGCCCATGCCGGTCTCATACATCTTGAGCAGCTCAGCACGCGGCGTGATGATCTCGGCCTCGGTTGGATAATCTGGACCCAGCACGTGTTCGCATAATTCCGCAACGGTAGATCTGGGCGCCTCCAGCAGGCGGATGCAGGCACTGACCACCTCCTTGAGATTGTGCGGAGGAATATCGGTCGCCATACCCACGGCAATCCCGGAAGTGCCGTTAAGAAGTACATTGGGCACACGGGCCGGCAATACCGCGGGCTCCTCCAGGGTGCCGTCGAAATTGGGCACCCACCTCACCGTCCCCTGACCAATTTCGGACAGGAGCAATTCCGCATAGGGGGTCAGACGCGACTCGGTATAACGCATGGCGGCAAAGGATTTGGGATCATCCGGGGCACCCCAGTTGCCCTGCCCATCCACCAGGGGATAACGATAGGAAAACGGCTGCGCCATGAGCACCATGGCCTCATAACAGGCCGAATCACCGTGGGGGTGGAATTTGCCCAGTACATCACCCACGGTACGGGCGGATTTCTTGTACTTGGCGCCGGCCTTCAGCCCCAGTTCGGACATGGCATAGACAATACGCCGCTGCACCGGTTTAAGCCCATCGCCAATGGTGGGCAGGGCCCGGTCCATAATGACGTACATGGAGTAGTCCAGGTAGGCCTTTTCCGCGAAGGTCTTCAGGGGCTGGCGCTCCACCCCTTCAAAATTCATTTTAATTGTTTCACTCATGTCACTGTTTCTATTGACGACTCCAGGGATACAGGTGGCACTTCTCCATGGATGGAGGAGTTAGGGTTGCGCCGGGATGCCCACAGGGATGTGGGTAGTAGAGTAATGCAGGAGCAATCACCGGGCAAGCAGTCGATGATTGGTTAATAGCGCGATGATACCCGAGCCGTACCCCGAGCGCACCTCTGGAGGTAAGACTTGTTTCTGCATCGACTGAATGAGCTACCGGGTAAAGGTCTGCGTTGCCGGCCAGCAAACAGGTTAGTCTCAATCTGAAATACCAGCTAAGAAGTGTATATATTTACTAAAGAACCACAATGGCTGGACGATATAATTTTCTCTATCCTTCGGTATATGATCCATAATTACTATAATGCAACACGCTCATTTATCCTGATGGAGTTTCCGTATGGCTCATGTTGAAGTAAATGCCTTTGCCACCGCCATCAAGGAACGACTGAAAAAAACCAATGAATTACCGGCCATGCCGGAACTGGCCCATGAGCTACTCCAGTTAAGAAACAATACCCACGCCAATGTCGATGACCTGGTCGCCCTGGTCAGCCGCGATCCCGGTCTGGCGGCGCAGATCATGCGTTATGCCCACTCCGCCATGTTCGGGCTGGGCCGAAAAATCACCTCCCTGCAGCAGGCGATTACAGTAGTGATGGGCTTTGACACCGCACTGCACATGACCTTGGGATTCGCCGCAGGTAAATTCCTGCAGACCCCCGCCGAAGGCCCACTCGGCCGCTGTAAAGTCTGGCAACACTCGCTGGGTACCGCTGCTCTGGCCCAGGAACTGGCTGCCAGGATGCCCAACGATATCCGTCCCGAGAAAGGCCTGTGCTACCTGGCCGGACTCCTGCATGATTTCGGCTTGCTGCTTTTTGGTCACTGGTACCCCAAGCAATATAACCAGCTCAATCGGCTGGTGGAAAACAACCCCGGGATCAATGTCAGGGAAATGGAGCTAATCGCCTTCGGTATCAGCCACGATGCGGTGGGGCGAGAAATGATGAAGGCCTGGAATCTCCCTGAAGAAATCGTCATCAGCGCCGGTGAGCACCACTTCCCGGACTATGACGGCAAATGTGCCGTGTATGTAAAACTGATTGCCCTGGCAAATCATCTGATAGAACGGCCGGGATTAAGTGATACGATCAGTGGGCAAGACAACGCCGCACTCCTGGAATATCTGCACCTCACCGAACAACAGACCAAAGACGCACTGGCCAAGGTCAAGGAGAATCAGGCGGAATTCCAGGAAATTGCCAAGCAACTTGTCGTTTGATTCTTGCTGCCCTCAGGTTCTTCCTCTGCCAAAAACCTCTAAGACAAGCTGATTCGGCTATGGGATAATGGACCGCTATGCGGTGTCCAACCATGCACATTATCGCCAGCAACTACAGCAATAATTCACTCGCGCTGATCCAGTGGGCAGCTGAACATAGCCTGCGGGATGTCTCTGTGTGCCATATCGATACCGGCTGGTCAGGAAAAGGCTGGGATAATCATGTCAGTCGTGCGGCAGCCTATGTGGCCAGCAAGGATTTCAAAGTGGTGCCACTCAAGCCACGCGCCGGTTTTGAAGATCTGATGCTGATCAAGCACGGGTTTCCCAATCAGAAACATCAGTGGTGCGGCCTGCACCTCAAGGGCATCACCCTGCTACAGTGGCTGGATGACATCGATCCCGCCGCCAAGGCAATACTGTTATTCGACAAATGCCTTGGTGGAAGTGATACGGCCATACCGGAATTCATCGAACGTTCCGAATATCATGGGGAACGTAAGGTCTGGCATCCCTTGTACAGACACAACATTATGGAGCGGGATACCTTGTTGGCCCGCGCCGGTTTCACCCCCCTGACCCATCGCAGCCGTGAGTGCCATCCCTGCATCAACAGCACTGTGATGGATCTACGCCATCTGTCGGAGCGTGATATTGCCAAAACCGAAGAACTGGAAGAGGAACTGGGCGCCTATATGTTTCCACCGGAATGTTGTGGTGAGGCACGGGGTATTCGTGCCGTCGTCAAGTGGGCGCGAGAAGCCGCCCGGCCGGATGCACTCCAGTTGAAATTCGGTTGCAGTGCGGATTTCGGTTGCGGGTCATAGTCACCCGCAACGATCCCGACCTGTCTGGATGTGCGGCATAGGAGGCTATGTTTAGATTACGTCCGCCAGATCACCCTTGCTTTCCAGCCATGCCTTGCGTTCCGCCGCCCGCTTCTTGGCCAGCAGCATGTCCATCAGCAGATGGGTGTCATCGCCCGGGATGATCGTCAGTTGCACCAGGCGGCGGGTGTCGGGCGACAGGGTCGTCTCACGTAACTGGATGGGATTCATTTCACCCAGCCCCTTAAAACGCTGGACATTGATTCTGCCACGGATATTTTCTGCGGCGATACGGTCCAGCACCCCCTGTCTTTCCGCATCGTCCAGGGCATAGTAGGTTTCCTTGCCCGTATCGATCCGATAGAGCGGCGGCATGGCCATATACACATGCCCGGCTGCCACCAGGGGCTGGAAGTGCCGCAGAAACAGGGCGCACAGCAGCGTGGCGATATGCGCCCCATCAGAGTCGGCATCAGCCAGGATGCACACCTTGCCGTAGCGCAATCCCCTGAGGTCATCCGAACCCGGGTCCACACCCACCGCCACGGAAATATCATGCACCTCCTGCGAGGCGAGCACCTCGGCGGGATCGACCTCCCAGGTATTCAGTATCTTGCCACGCAGCGGCATGATGGCCTGATAATCCTTGTCGCGCGCCTGCTTGGCGGAACCACCCGCTGAATCGCCCTCCACCAGAAACAATTCAGTACGCCCGATATCCTGCGAGGTGCAATCCGCCAGCTTGCCCGGCAGGGCCGGACCCTGGGTGATTTTTTTGCGCACCACCTTGCGCCCGGCACGCAGCCGGCTCTGGGCATTGCTGATGGCCAGCTCCGCCAGGCGCTCACCGATGTCCGGGTGCTGGTTAAGCCAGAGACTGAAGGCATCCTTCACCACGCCGGAGACAAAGGGGGCGCACTCGCGGGAGGTCAGACGCTCCTTGGTCTGCCCCGTGAACTGCGGGTCACTCATCTTCACCGACAGAATATAACTCACCTTGTCCCAGACATCTTCTGGCGCCAGCTTGACGCCGCGCGGCAGCAGATTGCGGAATTCACAAAATTCGCGCATGGCCTCGGTCAATCCGGTGCGCAGGCCGTTCACATGAGTGCCGCCCTGGGAGGTGGGGACCAGATTGACGTAACTCTCCGTGACCGCCTCCCCCCCTGCCGGCAGCCACAGCACCGCCCAATCCACGGCTTCATCGTTACCTTCCATGTGACCGAGGAAGGGCTGCGCCGGCAGGGTGTCCACCTCGCTGAGTTCATCCAGCAGATAATCCTTGAGGCCATCCTCATAATGCCACTCGACCGACTCGGCGCCCTCTTCGACGAAACATACCCTGAGGCCGGGACACAACACCGCCTTGGCGCGCAGCACATGCTTGAGACGCGGGATGGAAAATTTGGGCGAGTCGAAGAATTGTGGATCGGGCCAGAAACGCACCGTGGTGCCTGTATTGCGCTTGCCGACCTCGCCCACCACTTCCAGGTCGGATACCTTGTGGCCATTGGCAAAGGCCATGTTGTATTCCCTGCCATCGCGTCGCACCCACACCTCCAGGTGTCTGGACAGGGCATTGACCACCGAAACACCCACGCCGTGCAGTCCGCCGGAAAACTTGTAGTTCTTGCTGGAGAATTTCCCGCCGGCATGCAGTTTGGTAAGAATGACTTCCACCCCGGGAATCCCCTGTTCCGGATGGATATCCACCGGCATGCCGCGCCCGTCATCACGCACCTCCAGCGAATGATCCTTGTAGAGCGTCAGTTCGATGAGTTTTGCGTGGCCGGCGATCGCTTCATCCACGCTGTTGTCGATGACTTCCTGGGCAAGATGATTGGGGCGATCGGTCTGGGTATACATCCCGGGGCGCTTGCGTACCGGGTCCAGACCACTCAGGACCTCGATCGACGCCGCATCATAGACAGAACTCATGTTAACCACCGGAGGTGGCTTGACCCGCAATACAAACCTGATTTCTGCCGGCCTTTTTGGCTTGATACAGCGCTTCATCGGCACTCTTGAGCAGTTCTGACGCACTGCCGCCATCCAGCGGGAAAGTAGCTACGCCTATACTCACCGTCACCTTGCCCAGAGGCTGAGTCTCTTCACCTTTGAACGGCGTCTCCTCAACCTGCTTATGTATATCGTTGGCCAGTATGATGGCGCCGTCCTTGCTCGTTTCCGGCAACAGCACTACAAATTCTTCACCGCCATAACGGGCAGCCAGATCCGTCCCCCGCAGGCGCCGGGAAACCAGGCGGGCAATTCCCTGCAACACTTCATCGCCATCGGGATGACCATGACTATCATTATATTTCTTGAAATGGTCCACATCAAAAAATATCAAAGAACATTCTCTTCCATAACGCGTGGATCGATCAATCTCTGTCGTGAGGTTTTCCTGGAAATAGCGATGATTGTATAAACCGGTC
>MGXL01000015.1:14068-14218 GCA_001801365.1 Gammaproteobacteria bacterium RBG_16_57_12
AGGGCGATTTCCCGTAACACCCGATTCACCGCATTCAGTTCTTCGACGCTGTTTTGCAGACGCTGTACCAAGGAGCGGTTCTCCAGAACCAGCTTGATTTTCTCCAACGCCCGCTCCACCACCTTCACGATCAGCGCCAGATCTTCAAAG
>MGXL01000016.1:0-151 GCA_001801365.1 Gammaproteobacteria bacterium RBG_16_57_12
CTGTACTGCTATGAAATCACGTTTTGGTACCCACAGGATTCCGCGAAGACCCTGAAAAATTTGAATCCGGATGAGGCATCTTCTACCGATGAGGTGCAGGTGCCGAGCGATGCACAGTCGTTACCGGGCCATAGAACAATAAATTTTGATC
>MGXL01000016.1:318-590 GCA_001801365.1 Gammaproteobacteria bacterium RBG_16_57_12
AGGGTATAAGGACATAAGGACATGACTCGCGGACAGATCACTCCGGATTTGATTTGAATCCAACCGGGCTTTCTGGAGTCGTTTTTGAATGATGAGATGTAAATAAGAAGTTGTATTGCGGAACATGTCTGTCTCCCTGCGTATTGTTATTCATTTCAAGTTTTGGTTGTTGGTATCTCCTGTTTGCCCAAAATAAAGAGATTATTTGTCGATGTCAATATTTTGCCTGGATTTCCGGATTTCCGGATTTCTGGGGATTCTTTGTGTGTTCT
>MGXL01000016.1:793-1025 GCA_001801365.1 Gammaproteobacteria bacterium RBG_16_57_12
TGCTCTGGCCGCGGAAGCTCAGGGTCGGGCTGGGCCCGGCCAGGGCCGGTGCCAGTCGCGGCCGTTTGACCACGACCCGTTTGCGGGCGCAGGTTAAGGCCCTGGCCAGCAAGGCGTCCGCATCCTCCTCATGGCCGAGCAGGGCATGAAAGAGGCGCATCTCCTTCTTGACCTGGGCGCTTTTGCCGCGCGCGGGGAACATGGGGTCGAGGTAGACCACGTCGGGACGCTG
>MGXL01000016.1:1261-1378 GCA_001801365.1 Gammaproteobacteria bacterium RBG_16_57_12
ACGTCGGGATAATATCCTTTGCCCACGCCCACGCCCACTGCCTTGGCCAAGGGTTGGTTGAGGCCGCCGCCGAAGCGGCGGCGATGGCCCAGCGCGCCGCCGATGAAATCCACGAAC
>MGXL01000016.1:1441-1543 GCA_001801365.1 Gammaproteobacteria bacterium RBG_16_57_12
ACCAGGTCAAACGACAGCGCCTGGTCCGGATCGATCAGCGGCAGCCCCAGTTCGGAGGCGAGGTGCCGGGCCCGCGCGGCATCAGCGGCGGTGTTGACGATG
>MGXL01000016.1:1758-2172 GCA_001801365.1 Gammaproteobacteria bacterium RBG_16_57_12
GCGGTTGTCGGTATGGCCGGCGATTTCCACTCGCAGTGCTGGATAGCGTCGCAGCCGTGTAACGGATTCTTCCAGCGCCGCCCTGGCCGCATCATTCAGTGTGGTCGAGTCGTAGGCGAAGGTCACACCTTCCAGCACCGTGACCGGCCTGACCGGGCAGCCGCTGTTATCCACCCGGGTGCCTCGTGGAGTATCCGGACATTTATCCAGGCTGTCGACGATCGTGTCGACATCGGAGTCCAGTTCGCAGCCGTGACTGTCCACCTTCACGCCGCGGGTGGTGTTCGGGCATTGATCCAGACGGTCCGTGACACCATCGCCATCACCATCGCGTTCACAGCCCTGGCTGTCCACCGCCGCCCCCGCGGGTGTATTGGGACATTGATCCTTGCTGTTGCCCACGCCATCGCCGTC
>MGXL01000016.1:2290-33067 GCA_001801365.1 Gammaproteobacteria bacterium RBG_16_57_12
TGCGCCGTCTGTTCAGGCACGGCGGGCAATGAGGGAGGACGCTGGTTACCCAGGGGGATGATCACGCTCATGGTGAAGATCATGTCGGTGTAACGGTCTTGCCCCGGCTGGGCAAGATCATCGTTGTCCAGGCGTGCCCGCAGATCGCTGCGAAAGGCATAACCGTCATCACTCAGGCGCGCCCACAGGCCTATGCCGAGCTCCGCCATGGGATTGCTCGACGTTGTGGTTGCGATCCTGGTTTGCAGATTGCCTAGACCAGCCAGGATATAGGGAGAAAATTCGGGATTGCCGGAAAGGCGATACAGGGTGGCCAGGCTCGCGCCCCGCTGCCGGAATGTGTCGACACCACTGGTCAGGGCCAGGTTGTCGCTGTGCCCCTCGACCTCGATGTCCCATTGGGGTGTGATGGTATAACCCAGGGCGAAGCTCATACCCAGAGTGTCATCGGCCAGGCGGTCACGATCGGCCCCGATGTAACTGATGCCCGGTGCGATATACCAGGCGGGGGTGGCACGCTCCGCGGCCGCATACGCCGGGATGGCCCCCAGGCAGAGACAAATCAGCAGGACACGACGGCAGAATGAAGATATGGGCACAAGCGGTGTTAGGGTCATGTCGGTGGCGTCAGGTCTGCTCACGTCACTCGAGAAACTTTGACCAGTCCATCGAGGTGTCGCCGAAGGCGAAGAAATACGGATTCAGCAGCGACTCCTTGGTGTTGTAGCGCAGCGGCTGCATCCGGGTGTCGGTCAGTCTGCCGCCGGCCTCTTCCACAATGCACTGGGCCGCGGCGGTGTCCCATTCCGAGGTCGGCCCCAGGCGCGGATAGATGTCCACCTTGCCCTCCGCCACCAGACAGGACTTCAGCGAACTGCCCATGTTGATGATTTCATGATTACCGCTGTTGGCCAGGAAGGCCTTCAGTGAATCGCCCTGATGGGAGCGGCTGCCGGCCACCATGAGGGGATTGCGGCGCGCCGGGCTGACATGGATGTGCTGCGTTGTGCCGTCCGGCGTTTTCTTGAAACTGCCGGCGCCCCGGCAGGCGTAATAACACAGGCCGCTGACCGGCGTGTAGATCACACCCAGGATCGGCTGGTGATCCTTGATCAGCGCGATGTTGACGGTGAACTCGCCATTGCGCTTGATGAACTCGCGCGTGCCATCGAGCGGATCGACCAGCCAATAGGTGCGCCACGCGGACCGCTGGGCATAGGGGATGGAGGCCGACTCCTCGGACAGCACCGGGATCTCCGGCGTCAGGATCGCCAGCCCGGCGATGATGGCGCGATGCGCCGCCATATCCGCCTCGGTCAGCGGCGAGGTGTCATCCTTTTTCGCCACCTGGAAATCGGTATTGTAAATCTCCAGAATGCGGCGGCCCGCATCCTCGGACAGGGCGATCACGGATTCGAGCAGGTCGCGGCATTGGGCCATCATAAGGTTCCTCTGGAGGGGTTGGCGTACAAATCCCTGACCATGAACAAGGCGGCGATGCTGCGTGCCTCGGTGCATTCCTCGTGAGCCAGCAGCTCATTCAGCCGGCTGAGACGCCAGGGCACCACCTCGATCGCCTCGGGCTCATCGCCAGACTGGCGTTGTTCATAGAGGTTTTCAGCCAGGACCACATGCGTGACATGGCTTTGATAACCGGGGGCGAGGGTCAGCGAGGTGAGATGGCGCAGCGCTCTCGCGCCATAGCCGATCTCCTCCATGATCTCGCGGTTGGCCGCCTCCAGCAGCGCCTCGGATTCCTCGATGCGGCCCTTGGGTAGGGCGAGCTCATAGCGATGCACCCCGGCGGCATATTCGCGGATCAGCAATACCGTATCGTCATCGAGCATGGGGACGATCAGCACCGCGCCGCGGCTTGAGCTGATCAGGCGTTCATATTGCACATCCGTGCCGTTGGCGAAACGCAGATCGACCTTTTCGATCCTGAAGACGCGGGTGCTGGCAATGGTCTGCGCGTTGAGTATTTGCGGTTTTTCTCGCATAGTAACGGGTACTTTCCAAAGCTCCTGGATAGGTTCCGGCGGGGCGCCGGAATAATGGGGGAGTATATCAACTCCTTGACGCCCAGGCATATTCTTATAGGTTCGGATGGCGACAGACTGGCAGGAAATAGCACGGCAGATCGGCCTGGCCATCGGGCAGCCCTTTGTCATGCGCGGGCAGCGGGCCGTGGGAGGCGGGGATATCAACCAGGCCTTTGTGCTGGACGACGGGACGCAGCCGTATTTCATCAAGCTCAACAGCGCCGCGCGACTGGGCATGTTCGAGGCGGAGCTGGCCGGCCTGCAGGAGATCGGCCGGGCCGGGGTGATCCGGGTGCCCAGGCCGCTCTGCTGTGGTACGGCAGGCGGCCATAGCTTTCTGGTGCTAGAGTATATCGCCTTCGGCGGGCCTGACCACAATAGCGTCATCGAACTGGGCCGGCAGCTGGCCGCCCTGCACCGGGTCACGGCGCCGCGTTTTGGCTGGTATCGGGACAATACCATCGGCGCCACGGTGCAGCGCAATGACTATTGCACGGATTGGATCGTGTTCTGGACCGAGCAACGCCTGCGTGTTCAGCTGGATCTGCTCAAACGTCATGGCCGTAGCGGCCGGCTGATGGCATTGGGCGAACGTCTGCTGGAATCCCTGCATGCCCTTTTTGCCGGCTACACACCCGCACCCTCGTTATTGCATGGCGATTTATGGGGTGGCAATTATGCCTTTGACGAACGGGGGCAGCCGGTGATCTTCGATCCCGCGGTCTATTATGGCGACCGCGAGACCGACCTGGCCATGACCGAACTGTTCGGCGGATTCCCCGCCGATTTTTATGCCGCGTATCGGGACAGTTTTCCTCTGGATGAGGGGTATGTCAGACGCAGGCCGCTGTATAATCTCTATCACATCCTCAATCATGCCAATCTGTTTGGCGGCGGTTACGCCGGCCAGGCTGAGCGCATGATGGAAGTCCTGTTGCGCGGCTAGATAGCGCAATCTCTCACGCTGGTGACTAATCCGGATAGTAAAAATTCTACCCACTACATATAGTATTGGGAGGGCATCCGGACATAGCGTGCTGATTTTCTTGACAAAATACGATGACGTTGTTTAACATATTGAAATATATAAATAATTTATTTTCTACCTTTGAGGATTTTTTGGGTTGACAAGGCATTGTCCAGCCCCTAATCTTTCCCATCAACCACTACATGTTGTGGTTGTGGTGCAGATCCGGCAAGTCATGCTTAAGAGTCAATGACTTATACTTAACATTTATCCAATCCCGTCACGGCACCCGGCAAAATGACTGATAAAACTATAAATAATGGG
Organism: Gammaproteobacteria bacterium RBG_16_57_12; assembly: GCA_001801365.1. Lineage (GTDB taxonomy): Bacteria > Pseudomonadota > Gammaproteobacteria > RBG-16-57-12 > RBG-16-57-12 > RBG-16-57-12. Next base: position 5,624 of record MGXL01000016.1, read on the forward strand.
GGTAAGAGGCGTATGAAGGTCGCGCAGTTGAAGTCTGTGTCAGCAACCGTATCCGAGATTCCTTTCCAACCCGCTTCCCTGGATATCTGGGACAAAAAATATCGCCTGAAAACCAAGGACGGCCAGGCTATCGATAATGATATGGATGATACCTACAAGCGTGTTGCCCTGGCCCTGGCCGAGGTGGAGCAAACCGCCGAAAAGCGCGAAGAGTGGTATGAAAAATTCCTGCGCGCATTGCGTCGCGGCGCCATTCCCGCCGGCCGTATCGTATCCAATGCCGGCGCCCAGGCCTACAAGCCGGCCACATCCACCATCAACTGCACGGTGTCCGGCACCATTACTGACTCCATGGACGATATTCTGCAAAAGGTTCATGAAGCGGGTTTGACCCTCAAGGCGGGGTGCGGAATCGGCTATGAATTTTCCACCCTGCGGCCCAAGGGTGCGTTTGTCGCCGGGGCCGGGGCCTATACCTCGGGCCCGCTGTCCTTCATGGATATCTACGACAAGATGTGTTTCACCGTCTCCAGCGCCGGTGGCCGGCGCGGCGCGCAGATGGCCACCTTCGATGTCAGTCATCCCGACGCGATCGACTTCATCCGCGCCAAACGCGAGTCCGGCCGCTTGCGCCAGTTCAATCTGTCACTGCTGATCACCCAGGAGTTCATGGAAGCGGTGAAGCATGACGCCGACTGGCGCCTGGTCTTCCCCATGTCGCAGAAAGAGGCGGAGACCGACGGCATCGATGTCCACGACTCCACCAAGGTGGTGTGGCGCGACTGGCCGAGCACGGATAAATACCTGCGCAATGACGAAGGCCTGGTGGCCTGCAAGATCTACAAGACCATACGCGCGCGCCGGCTGTGGGACGTGATCATGGCCTCCACCTATGACTTCGCCGAGCCGGGGTTCATCCTTATCGACAAGGTCAACGAGATGAACAACAACTGGTTCTGCGAGAATGTGCGTGCGACTAACCCGTGTGTGACGGCGGATACCTGGGTGCAAACGTCCGCAGGCCCCCGCCCTGTGCGCGACCTGGTAGGCCAAGCCTTCCTCGCTCGCGTCGACGGCCAAGATCATGCAAGCGCAGCCGAAGGCTTTTTCCGCACCGCGACCAAGGCGGTGGTGCGGCTGCAAACGACAGAGGGTTATGCGCTGCGCTTGACTGCGGATCATCGCGTACGCCGCGTCGCCCGCTTCACGCGTTACGCTGCACAAACTGAGTGGTGCGCCGCGGGCGAATTGCAGCCGGGCGACCGGATAGTGCTGAATGACCACCGCGCCAACAGCGCCTGGAGCGGCACACACGCGCGCGAGGAAGGCTATCTCTTGGGCCTGCTCGTGGGCGACGGCGTCCTTAAATCGGATAAGGCAGTGCTGTCGGTCTGGCGGTCTGCGGCCGTGGCCAACGGCCCGCAGGCGCTGTTGCCCGAGGGCGCGCAAGCCATAATGAGCGAGGCGCTGGCAGCGATCCGCACCTTACCACACCGCAGCGACTTCGCCGGGTGGCAAGAGATCGGCGGGCGCGGCGAATTCCGTCTCAGCACGGCGGCGCTCAAAGATTTGGCGCAACGCCTGGGCCTGCGCCCCGGCGCCAAGGGCATCACCCCCGAGATCGAGCAGACGTCCAGCGCGTTCTATCGAGGGTTCCTGCGGGGTTTGTTTGACAGCGACGGTTCCGTGCAAGGAAACCACGTCAAAGGTGTGAGCGTGCGCCTTGCGCAATCCGACCTTGCTTGCCTGGAGGCCGTGCAACGCATGCTGCTGAGACTGGGCATTGCCTCCCGCCTCTATTGTAACCGCCGCGCCGCGGGCACCAGCATCCTGCCGGACGGCAAGGGCGGTCACCAAGCCTATCCCACCAAGGCCCAGCACGAGTTGACGATCAGCGGTGAGAATCTGTTGCAGTTCCAGGAGCTGGTGGGTTTTGGCGACAGCGACAAGGCTATCCGCCTCACCCAACTGCTTGCCCGTTACCAGCGCGCGCTCAACCGCGAACGTTTTACCGCGCGGGTGCAGAGCGTTGCGCCGGATGGAATTGAAGATGTCTACGACGTGCAAGTTCCCGGCATCAATACCTTCGATGCCAATGGCCTGCATGCCCACAATTGTGGCGAACAGCCCTTACCGCCCTATGGCGCCTGTCTGCTGGGCTCCATCAATCTTACCAAGTTCGTCATCGATCCCTTCACTGACAAGGCGCGTTTCGACTGGGAGGGCTTCCGGGAAACGGTGGCGACTTTCACGCGCATGCTGGACAACGTGGTGGAGGTCAGCGGGCTGCCGCTGGAACAGCAGCGCCAGGAGATCAAGAGCAAGCGCCGCCACGGCATGGGTTATCTGGGGCTGGGCTCCACCATGACCATGCTGCGCCAGAAGTATGGCTCGCCTGAATCGCTGGCCTTCACCGAGCAGGTCACGCGCGAGATGGCGGTGGTCGGCTGGCAGACCGGGCTGGAACTGGCCGAAGAAAAAGGCCCCGCGCCGATCATGGAACAGGACTATATAGTTACCGCAGAGATGTTGCGCAAGCGCCCCGAGATGCACCAGGATGGCTGGAAGATCGGCGACACGATCAAGGGCAAGGTGTTGCACGCCAGATACAGCCGCTATATGCAGCGGCTGGCCGAGGTGGCGCCGGAGCTGGTGATGGAATTGGCCAGGGTGGGCTCGCGCTTCACCCATCACAGCTCGATCGCGCCCACCGGCACCATCTCGCTGTCGCTGGCCAACAACGCCAGCAACGGTATCGAACCGAGCTTTGCCCATCATTATTCGCGCAATGTGATCCGCGAGGGCAAGAAGACCAAGGAAAAGATCGATGTCTATTCGCTGGAACTGCTCGCCTATCGCGAGCTGGTCAATCCCAAGGCGGCGCCCTATAGCGACAAGCTCGAAGAACAGTTGCCCGGCTATTTCATTACCGCAGAAACCATCTCGCCCAGGGAGCACGTGGATGTGCAGGCCGCGGCACAGAAGTGGATCGATTCCTCCATCTCCAAGACCGCCAATGTGCCGACCGACTATCCCTATGATGACTTCAAGGGCATCTATCTCTACGCCTATGAGCAGGGCCTGAAGGGTTGTACCACCTTCCGCTTCAATCCCGAGGCCTTCCAGGGGGTGCTGGTCAAGGATCAGGATCTGGCCAATACTATTTATCGCTTTACGCTGGAAGATGGGACCGTGGTCGAGGTCAAAGGCAATGAGGAAATCGAATACGACGGTGAAGTCCACACCGCCGCGAACCTGTACGACGCCCTGAAAGAGGGCTATTACGGGAAGTTCTAAATCTAAATGTAGGGGGAGTTAGGCGCCTTGTGCCGTAACCCACCGATTCACCGAACGGAGAACTAAACGTGACTATCAAGATCGCCAAGAAAATCGTCGACTACAATGTGGTCAAGGAGGAACAGGCCGCGGAGAAGAAACCGGCCAGGCCGGTGGAAAAGAAGGACGCCAAGGTCATCCAGATGCACGAAAAGCTGGAACGGCCGGACATGCTCATCGGCTCCACCTACAAGATCAAGACGCCGCTCACCGAACATGCCCTGTATGTCACCATCAATGACATTGTGCTCAATCCGGGCACCGAGCATGAATTGCGCCGCCCGTTCGAGATCTTCATCAACTCCAAGAGCATGGACCACTTCCAGTGGATCGTGGCGCTGACCCGCATCATCTCCGCCGTGTTCCGCAAGGGCGGCGACGTCACCTTCCTGGTGGAAGAGATGCGCTCGGTGTTTGATCCGCGCGGCGGCTATTTCAAGAAAGGCGGCAAATACATGCCCTCGCTGGTCGCCGAGATCGGTGATGTGATCGAGCGCCACATGCGCATGATCGGCCTGCTCAAGGACGATGGCCTGGACGAACATCAGAAGGCGCTGGTGGCTGCCAAGCGCGCCGAATTCGAATCGGCCCTGAAAAATGCCGAGGATAAAGAGCAAAACTGTTTCCCCTCCGGCGCCATGCTATGCACCAAGTGCAATACCAAGGCCATGATCCAGATGGATAACTGCATGACATGCCTGAATTGCGGGGAATCGAAGTGTGGCTAGATTGAAGAAATGGCATTAATGGCATTGCGTTCAAAAACGCCCGTCAGATATATAATCTTTCGGGTGTTTTTTTGCGAGGCAAATAAGTGGGCATGTGGCGGGAAACTGCCGTTACATGAAGTGCTCATTCAGAAGAGATTATAAACAGGCAATGATACATACGAGGTTCTGCGCATGGAACAGGACAACCTGATAACACACCTGACAGTGCGTTATACACTGGTACTCGGCATGCTGGCTGTGCTCGCAGCGGGGATGTATGTGATCGGTGTGAATCAGCGCCAGTTGAATGATCACAGTAGCGAACTCATCAACATCAGCGGCAGGCAGCGTATGCTTTCGCAGCGGGCTGCGCTGCTTTCCCAGAACCTGGCGACGGAACAGGATCAAAGTAAACGAGATGCCCTTCGCCGGGATTTGCAGAAGATTATCGAAACGATGGGTGCCGCACATCAAAGACTGCTGGCGGAAGGGCCGGGCAGCATGCATCCAAAAGGTCTGTCTGCAGAACTGCGGCAGATTTATTTTGGCGGTGAGGAATCGCTCGATATGCGAGTGAGGCAATATCTGACCGGCGCGCAGAATCTCATTGATGCGGCAGATGCACAGCCGGAACTCGTTGACAGACTATTGTGGGATATTCTCGCCCAGGCGCGTAACGGGAAATTACTGGCGGGTCTCGATAGTGCGGTCGATCAGCAGCAGATCGAGAGCGAGGCCAACCTCAAGCGTCTGAAAACTCAACAGCAACTGGGTCTGGTGCTTACCCTGCTGATTCTCGGATACAGCTTCTGGAGTATTTTTCGCCCAATGACGCGGCGTCTCAGGATGGAACTCATCGCCTTACATGAAATCCAGCAGGACCTGGAAAAACGGGTAGAGGAAAATACGCGCGAAGTGCGTCGTCTGGCGAGTGCGATACAGGCCTCGGCAGAATCGATCATCATCACGGATCAACGGGCCAAAATTGAGTTCGCCAATGCGGCATGCCAGCGCCTGAATGGCTACAGGATGGAGGAGTTGGTGGGAGAGAATGCGCGGATTTTCCAGTCAGGGAGAACCCTGAGAGCCATTTATAACGAGCTGTGGGACGCAATTCAGGCGAAAAAAATCTGGTCCGGAGAGATGATCAACCAACGCAAGGATGGAACGCACTATGATACTCACTTGACCATTGCGCCCATTCTTGATGCGCAAGATGATATTGACGGCTTTGTGGGTATACAATCCGATATCAGCAAGATCAAGGAATATGAAAGGCAGTTACAGGCGGCTAACCAGGATCTGGAAAGGCTGGTTGTGACCGATAGCTTGACGCAATTGGCAAACCGCCGCAGATTTGATGAAGTATTAAGTCTTGAATGGCGGCGATGCTGGCGTGATGGTGCGGAGCTGTCGCTGATCATGATCGATATTGATCACTTCAAAAAATACAACGACAGCTACGGTCATCAGCAGGGTGACGTGTGTCTCAAGCGTGTGGCGGACGCCATTAAAAGCGTGCTACAGCGGGCTGGAGACGTCGCGGCCCGGTACGGCGGTGAGGAGTTCGCAGTATTGTTGCCGGAAGCGGATATCAATGGCGCCAGGGAAATAGCTGAGCTGATACGTACAGAGGTCATGTCGCTGGGTATACACGCGGCGCCTGAAGTTCAAAATGAGCATGTGACAGTGAGCCTGGGTATTGCGACGATAAGACCGGATAGCAGCCATGCAGGACAGGATGAACTTGTAGCGCGGGCGGATGCCGCGCTTTATCGCGCCAAGAACGAGGGACGCAATCGGGTCTGTGCGTGATGTGGTTTTTGCTGTTGTCCTATCGATATATGTTGAGTGCAGTAGTGTATACACAAGAAGATGTATGAAGCAGAGGTTTGCCGGGCGAGTCAATCTTCAGGCAGCAGGAACAGGCCGGCAGATTTCTCGGTAATGGTCCAATAGAGCGATTGACTATCCACTGAATCCACTTCAAGGTCGATTACGGTGTAATTTTCGCCGTTGATCTTTTTCCACAGAATCACCAGTGGTCGTGACAGATATTCCAAGGCATCCAGCGACATGCTGATCATGCGCTCGTCCATGCTTGCAGGTGATCCGGTGACACTTACAAACACGCCGTCCTCAAAAATCAGCGTATATCTCGTTGGCATATCATCTCTTTCCAGGGCGTCGATATCAGTGGAAGGGGGTGATTCCTCATCGATTCTGGTCGGGTCAATCTGAAATCTTTCCGGTTCTTTAAATGCACTTTTTTCAATCACGAGATAGGCGCCGGGCTTGAGGCCATTGCCCCAGATACCGATGTCTTGTACAGGTATTTCACGAAGCGTCATCCCCGCTGCCTTGATGAGGATTTTGCCGCCCGCCAAATCAAATACGGTGTACAGCGCATTCTTTTTTGCCAGGGCCAGCTCGGCCTGCAAATACTGATTTTCATATTCCTTTGTTGTGCCCGCAATAAGCATTTCAAGAGGAATGAACAGGGCCAGGCAGGCAAAAAGGGCTGAGGTTTTCATAATCCTAGAAAATATATATCTTCGTGCCAATTGCGGCGGCGGCATATACGGCCTGCAAATCCTTGTCGCCGACACGTACGCAGCCATGCGAGACATTTCGCCCCAGCAATCGGGAATAGAGCGTGCCATGGATGAAATAACCGTCGCCAAAGCCGAGGGCATAATCACCCAGAACTCCTGATTCGAATCGGTCCTGCTTATTCTTGGGCGGCCGCTTCCCTTCCTCGATATAGGCCCAGTCCGGTTTTACCCATAAGGGATTTTTTTGTTTGGATTTAACGGAGAAGACACCTCTGGGTGTATCGAAAACCCACTCGCGATTCTGTTCAGGGTCTTCCAGCTTGCTGCCGCTACCACTCGATATCACGGCTTCCCTGATCAGGGTAGCGCCCTTCTTGAGATACAATCTGTTTTGCGCCGTGTCAATAACGATATGCAAGCCTGTTGGAGCAAAATTATTCAGCTTCTGCCGCAGCGCCTGATTTGTTTTTTCATCGATGTTGCGGGATTGTGTTGTTGTGGACGGTTCCGGGCGCTGCGTTCTAGCGAATTTCCCGTAATAGATGCCAAGGCCCTCCAATATGATCAAGAGTGCAGCACTTGCCGATAAAATCCAGAATATGGGCCGTCTTGATACCATGACTATAATCTGCTCATGGAGTCTGACAAAAGATTATCCACTTCTACCGCGCCTACTATGGTGACAGGTGTTCCCACCTCGACCATATGGTACAACTCTTCGATTTCAGAATTTTTCATAGAGACACAGCCCAGCGTCATGCTGTCGTCCCCGCCGCCGTGGATCTCGATCAGGCTGCCTATCCCGGCCTTACGGGGGACCAGCCCGTTTTTCTTGGCGATCCTGAACGCCTTGACGTCATCGTCATTGGGATAGTTGATCAACAATGCCATATGATATTTGCTGTTCGGATTTTTTTTGACGACCTTGTATTTTCCTTCGGGTGTTGCCTGGTCACCGGCATAAAGCTTGTCTTTCGCCCCATTACGCCCCAGCTCAACAGGATAAGACTTGACCACTCTCCCTGATTTATAGAGCAGCAGAGTCTTTTTGATCTTGTTGACCACAATGGCCATGGATTGATTATTTTTCGACTCGACAATTGTGCTGTCAACCCAGTTTCTCCATTTCCGTATCTGATCTTCATCGGAATACCGGCCGATGATGGGAGCCAAGGATGATTCTGCGCGTTTAATCAGCGGGAAAATCGACTCGATTTTTTGTTCGGCGGCGAGGAGGTCGCCTTTATCATGTAAGGCGCTTACTTCCGCAAAGATCAGCTCGGCCTGGGTCAGGCTTTTTCTGGCCAGGCGGCCCTCATTGACCAGCATACTGGCCTGCTTCAGCCTGCTCACCCTATCCTGGTAATCGGAGATTTTTTGCGACAGAGAGTCGGACTTGGTTTGCTTCAGCTCATCGAGTCTGGATTTTAAAGAGTTTCCGAAACTAATGATCCGCCCATATTCGGCGGTAATATTTTCGTAATTTATGAATAGAGCAAATTGCGCACGCTCTTTTACGAAGGATTCATTCGCCTGCTTGAGTAATGCGGTATATTGACTGTATTCATTCTGCAGGAATATGTGGGTACCAGCCCTCCAGAGGAGCAGCTCCTGATTCTGAGCCTGCCCGACCTCTGGAGGATCTGGCGGTGTACTGCATCCGGAAACACTGATCAGCAGTAGAAATAGAACAACAATTTTTATCGATGCTCTCACAAGTTTCCGGGTTACCACATACTGTTACTAGTACTACTTACTTCTTTTTGCCGACCTTCATTTTTTCCATGGCGGCCTGAACTGCGGCAGAAATTTCACCTGCCTTAGCCTTGATGGTGTTCGCCTTTTCTATGGCAACGCTATAATCTTCGCTGTTGATGGTGTTCTGAACTTCGGGTAGTGACTCTTCCAGGGCCTTGAGATCCATTTTCATGGCTTCGATGTCAGCCTTGGAGCCCTTGCCGACCGGTGCATTATCCAGCAAGCCCTTGGCATCGGTGATGGCAAGGTTGGCATCATTCAGCGCAGTGTTTGCATCATTCTTCATCTGCTCCTTGATCTGGTCAAGTTTCGGCTTGAAACCGTCTGTTTCCGTTTTGAGCTGTACCAGCATCTGTTTTGCCTTGTCATAATCCTTGAAGAACTTGTCATCCTGAGCCTTGATTTCCTGATTGATGGCGTCCATCTGGCTGTTGAAATTCTTGGCATCTTCCGGTGCGAATTTTTCCACGCCGCTGGAAGTAAGTACTTCAATGGATGCCTTAGTGGCGTTAATCTCTTCCTGTGGTGCCTTTGCACAAGCTGAAACAAGTACCAGTGCGGCAACACCTAACACATATAAACGTGCGTTTTTCATTTACGTGATCTCCTGGGAGTGAACAATTACTGGAATAAGCGTCTGCGATATAAAATCCAGCGCATTCTGAGGCAAAGCGATAGGCTTGTCAATATGTTGTTTTAATAATCAATGACTTGACTTAACCATATGTGTGGGGCAGCAACTTGTTCTGCCTGGGCAAACCCCGTGGCTCTATCTGCCGGCGAACGTCCTTACTTCATGATATTAGGCGTGCTGAAGCAGGCGCACAATACTTTCTAAACCCAGGCAGTTTCTGGCCAATCCCTTGTTGGTATCGGAGGTCAGCACTTCACCCGGCGTTGCCTGTTTTGATAGGCCGCTGAAATTTATAATATTATTATGTAATCGTCACCAATCCCTGCCGGGAGTATGGCATTAGCGGGAACATCCCCTTTGGAAATGCTGACTGCCCCTCTTATGGCTGTTAGTGATACGCCTGCCACGGTTGCAAGGTTAGTTCATTTCGTGATACTGACTGTATAAATCAAGCCTGCCTGAGGCTGCGCAATCATTGTCGTTGATTGTGTTTCTGTGGATCAGACGCCAGTATTTCATTTTATATTTGGGAGTGAGGGTCATGAAGGTACGTCCGGTTGCGAAGAAGATTCAGGCCGTGGCCATTTCCGAAGGCGCCGGAGTCACGGTGTATCGTACCCTGGGTACCCCGGGTCTGCGGCATCTTGATCCATTCCTGATGCTGGATTTTTTTTGCAGCGATGACCCCAATGATTACATCGCCGGATTTCCCGATCATCCTCACCGTGGCTTTATTACACTAACCTATATGCTTGATGGCCATATGCTACATCAGGACAGCATGGGCAATAAAGGCCACCTGCATTCCGGGGGCGCACAATGGATGAAGGCGGCGAGCGGTGTAATCCACTCCGAGATGCCGCAACAGGAGGCGGGTCTGATGCGCGGATTTCAGTTATGGATCAATCTGCCCGCCAGGGATAAAATGACAGAACCGGCTTATCAGGAATTCATGCCCACGGCCATACCTGTGGTAGAAGAGGAAGGCAGGCGGGTGAAGATACTGAGCGGCTTCTTTAATGGCCGGCATGGCCCGATCGAAGATCCACTGACCAGGGTTCACTATCTGGATGTGGCGCTGGCGCCCGGAAAATCCATTGATGTGCCAGCGGGGAATGACAGACAGGGTTTTGTATATGTATTTGAAGGAAGCGCTCTGCTGGCGGAGACCCCATTAGTCCAGCATGATTTTGCAGCACTGGGCGACGGAGATACCGTAGTGATCAATGCAGGCCCGGCAGGCGCGCGCTTCATTCTGGCAAGCGGAATCCCCATCAATGAACCCATTGTGCAGTATGGACCATTTGTGATGAACAGCCAGGCAGAGGTTCAGCAGGCCTTTGCCGATTATCGTAATGGCATGCTGGTGCAGGGCAAGGCCAGTTTTGCCAGCGCCTGAGTTAACAACCTCCTGATTATTACAGCCCTTCCTCAACTATTTAGGAACCTCTGATGTCGACTGGAATATACCGTGATGATGCGTAGAGTTATATTGATCCCGCTTGTGCTGCTGTCGGCTTGTAGTCAACCCTTCGGGTTGGTGAGGGAGGGTGAATTTGATCAACTGCTCGATTATCGGTGTGTCGAAAAATCCCTTCGCAGTCTGAGCACGATTGTTGAAGTCGGTTATAAATATGGCGAAGCGGGCAATTCATTGTCGCTCAGCAAAAAAAAATCGGAGAAGGTCCACTATTTTTTCTATAAAACACCAGTATTAAATGGATACGTTCTATTAAGGACCATCAAAGATAAGAAGTCGGTCGTTTCCCAGTCCTACACCCTGATGAATAAAGCTCCCCAGCAAGAAGAGATCGATAAAGTACGGCCATTGATGATAGAGATAGAAAAATCCATCAGCCTGACCTGCGGCATCAGAGATGCAGAGTCACTATTCAAGGAAACGTGTACCGGCGTCAGGTGTGTGTCTGTGGATGATTTGTGATAGACCGGAATCATTGCCACTCTAAGTTCTTGCCAGCAATCCATTCCTGAATTTGAGTAATTCCGTTTTGACCCGGCGGGCATTGTCCAGACCCATGCGAATGAGCAGCTTCTGTCCGGCGGATAATCCTTCGATTTGCGGATTGGCGTATTGATAAAGAACATGCGGCTGAACCAACAGTATCGGTCCGGCAATCTCGGGTGTGGCGAGCAGGTGGTCGATGACATCAATCAACCGGTCATTAAAGTAACCTTCCGGGTACCCCAAGTCCTGATAGGCTTGCTGGAACAGCGGGTACAAATGTAAATAGAGCGACAGGAGTTTGTCGGTATTCACAGACTCAACAAGTTCTACATAGGCATTATAGCGCTGATAATTGTCGGCGCCGATGGCCAGCGAACCTGTTTCGTTCACTACAAAGCGGCCGGTAACCGCAGTGAGAGGAATGTCCTTGCGTGGTATGGTGGCGCGCGGAAGATTGTCGATCGTTATCACGGCACGCCGGATAAAATTCTGCACTACCACCAGCTTCTGCAGCTGCGCGGATGCGATCATGCGGATCAGCGCATCCTGTATTACCGAATCGCTTTCATCCAGGGCGGGCAGAGGCGCTTCCTCGCTGTGCTCGCCGCCCAAAGAGGGCTCCTGCCCGGGAACCGGATGGCGAATTGCAGGCGCGCCCGGTGAGTCGGTGGTAGTTGCGGGCGTGTCCTGTTCAACCGTCATATCCGCCTGGCGCATTTCATAATACAGAATCCCGGCTATCCCGGCGGATACCAGCAGGACAATTAACCAGACATAAGATTTCTGCATGTTTCTCCCCTGTCAGTAGAGGTAACCGGAAAATGTTCATCCACCTTGGATGACGCACTTGTATGTATAGTGACGGATAAAGTGTAATATTTCATTCTCGATATGCCAACATGGCAGGGTCTGGCACCATGATCCATGGCAGTTGTTGGTCCCGATCTTAAAGAAGCTATCAAGGATCAATGCCGGCTGTTGCGTCCGAAACCAGGCAGCTTATTGCCCCGAATTGCTGGCAGATCGATACTCTTCGTGCGATTCCTGATTTGACGATATGGTCTGGTGTTAATGTGAACAAACCCAAATCCACTGCTGCCAGAAAACCCGTGACCAGATCCAGCGTACACAAGGATCGCAGCCCCGGCAAGATCAGGGAAGTAAAGTATTATGGCACCGCCGCCTGTCAGGCATTGTGGCAGCAGCGCCCGCATGATGTGATCAGGATATATATCGAGGAGGGACGTGTTCCGCTGTTCTCTGCCATGCTCAAGTGGGCAGCGGCGCAACGCAAGGCCTATCATATTGTGACGGCGCAGGATCTGGAAAAAGTGACCGAGTCTGTGCATCACCAGGGCATTTGTATATTGGCGCGAGCGCGCGCGACAGTTCTGTTTGCCGATCTGATCCGGAATGTGCGCCAGAAAAAACGCCCACAGCTCCTGGTGTACCTGGATGGGGTGGAGAATCCGCACAATCTGGGTGCCATCTTACGCACCTGCGCTCATTTTGGTGTCCGGCATGTGCTGGGTCCGGCTTTACGATTGCCACAGCTTTCCCCTTCTGCCTGTCGTGTCGCCGAGGGTGGCGCAGAATATGTTGATCTGGTTTATCTGGACGACCCAGTGAAACAATTGCACGAGTTGAAAAGATCTGGATTTTCTGTCATTGCCACCAGTGTGGCACATGGCGCGTCCGTTTATAACTGCTCGTTTAGTGCGAATGTGGTGTTGGTCCTGGGGTCAGAGGTGGAAGGCATATCCGCGCAGTTGTTGCACGAGGCGGACGCACGGCTACAGATACCGGGCAGCGGGGATGTGGAGAGCCTGAATGTGTCTGTTGCCTGCGCAGTGCTGATCAGTGAATTCTATCGCCAGCATCAAGTGCGCCTGAAATAACGGCGGCACATGAATTGGTGGCTACATGGAAGAGGCACGGGGGCGTATGTCCCGCGGTTTAACGCCCCTTGCCGCGGGTGATTACTGGTTAATGCCCATTACGCGCAAAGCCTTGCGGATTTCCTCGGTGGCATCCATTATCATCCGTATCGCCTTCGGGTAATCACCGGCTTCGGCGGTGATCCTGGCCTGCGCAGCCTTTTCATGTCCGTTGCCAACCATGCGGTTGATGAGAGCGATCTGCTCGGGGGTGGGTTTGCGCATTTCAATGCCAACCGGTATCAGCTCGTCATAGCCCATGTAACGTTGCTCCTCATAGGCATATTCCTTTTCCGGCGTATCGATGTCCAGCTTGTAGATCACGGTCTTGGCATGAAACATCTTTTGCACGGCCATATTGACCAGCTTCTGCGCCAGCTCGAGCCGGTTGGTGGCGTCTTGAAACTGTTGGCGTGCGGCGAGTGTTGCCGCTTCTTTTTCCAGACGGGCAACTTCGGCTTCGTCATATTTGACGACCGCATCAGCCCCATATTGGGCAATCACTTTTTCAAGGCTGATGCGGTGGTTGTCGATCGCGCGGGTAAGCTCGTCACGATGATTCTGATATTGCTGTTTTTGTCCGGCCAGCACGCTCTCGCTGGGCACCATGCGTGAAGCCTTGTTCATCTTGCTCAGGGCATCAAGAATCAGGGCGTGCGCCGTCTCGTATTCGCCGGCATCGTAGGCTCGCTGCGCGTCGGTGGCACCTTTGCGCGCATCCCCCAGCAAAGCAATCGCTTCTGCATTTGAGCTGTTATGTATTCTGGTACTGAGACTGCTGCCAAGAACCTGCTTGGCGTAGTCGAGACGTTGCTTGAGCTCGGCGCGTGATGCTGTCGGTTTGATGGTTGTGGCTGGCACCGGTGTGGCAGGCGCGCGCTCAGGTTCTGGCTGAGGCAGGGCTGTGCCGGATGGTTCGTCGGGCTGGCTTGGAGCAGGTTCACGCGAGGTATCCGGCCGGGGTGTCTGGTCCGCGGCACTGACATCCGCCTTCAGTTCTTCCGTAGCGACATTCTTTTCCTTGGCCGATTCGGTAATCGCCGCATTGACAATGGCATCAATGGAGTTTTTATCCGCCTTTTTTTCATTGGATGTGCCGCATGCGCTGAGCGACAGGCATGCCAATGACAAAATAATGGCAGTGTGGTGCTTGATGGAAAACATGGTGCAGACCTCGCGGATTGTCGTAGCTAATCCCAGTAAATTCTTGAAGAAAATATATCACCGATAACTTAAATATCACTTAATTGCGCCCAGAATACTATGGCGCGCTCAAAACCCAAGTGCAACATTTATGGGAGATAATGTTGCATGGGAAAAATCTACAAGCAATTGAGTATTGAAGAGCGGACCATGATCCAAACCCAATTGGAAATGGGCATCAAACCGGCGGCGATAGCCAGAGGGCTGAATCGTTCGGCCTCGACGCTTAGTCGTGAGCTGCGCCGAAACGGCTGGAGTGCGCCGGAAACGCCTCGCGGCCCGGGGCGCCCCCCGCGGGCAGGCGGCTACCGTGCCGAGACCGCTCATAAACGGGCTCAGGTGTGCACGGTCACCCCGTGCGCCCCGCGCCGCCTGCGGCCAGGCACCGCATTGTGGCGCCATGTCCTGCGGTATCTGAAGGCGGGCTACTCGCCGGAGCAGATTGCTGGCACACTGGCGCTTGTGCATCCCGATACCCCTTCGTTGCAGGTTTCTCACGAAACCATTTACACCGCGATCTACGCCATGCCGCGTGGCGAGCTGCGCACACAAGTGATTGGCTGGTTGCGCTTTGGCCACACCAAGCGCCGCCCCCGTGCGCGCGGGGAAGACCGGCGGGGACGGATTCCTGACATGGTCAGCATTCATGACCGTCCGCCCGAGGTTGAAGAAAGACTGATACCGGGACACTGGGAGGGCGATCTCATCAAGGGGGCGTACAACCGCTCGGCGGTCGGTACCCTGGTGGAACGTACGACCTTGTTCACGGTGTTGTCCAAGATGGACGACGCCGGCGCCGAAGCGGCGCTGAGCGGTTTCAGCCATGTGCTCAATCGTATCGAGGCGCAAAAGCGCCTGTCGTTGACGTACGATCAGGGCCGGGAAATGGCGGCGCATCAGCGACTGACTGACGCCACCGGCGTGAAGGTCTACTTTGCCGATCCGCATAGTCCCTGGCAACGCGGGATCAACGAGAACACCAACGGCCTGTTGCGGCAGTACCTGCCCAAGAGTAGCGACTTGAGTGGTTACACCCAGAAAGAGCTCGATGCGATAGCCTGGAAACTCAACACCCGACCACGTAAGTCGCTGGGCTTCAAGTGCCCCGCTGAGTTGTTTACTCCGGACGCTTTCGATTTCAGGCAGCATCATGCTGCTCTTTTTGCACTTGGTCATTGAAACCGCCTATTTATTCGTCCGTGCCTGTAAAGATAATCTGTTTACCAGGGCACAGTGATCCGTTTTGCCATGGATGCGCGGAAATTCATTTGATCTTGATCAAGAAAGGATTGTGCAGCCGCTCCTCACCCAGTGTGGTGTGGGGCCCATGGCCGGGGATGACAGTGATATCGTCACCCAGGGGCAAAAGTTTATCCATGATACTGTGTATAAGCGCGGCATGGTCGCCGCGCGGGAAGTCGGTGCGCCCGATCGAACCCTGGAATAAGACATCACCGACGAAGGCGGTGTGGCTCCCGGCATGAAAAAAAACTACATGGCCCGGCGTGTGACCCGGGCAGTGCAGAACATCCAGCGTGATCTTGCCCAGCCGGACAGTCGCGCCGTCTGTCAGCCAGCGGTCGGGAATAAAGGCCTGCAGGGGCGCAAAGCCGAGCATTTCCGTCTGCCGTGGCAGCCGTTCCAGCCAGAAGGCATCTTCCTGGTGTGGCCCGATGATGGGGATCCCCAGCTGCTCGGCGATCTCCTGCGCCGCCCCGACATGATCCCAGTGGCCATGAGTCAGCAGCAGCATCTGCAGCTGAACCCCTTCGGTCCTGGCGGCGCGCAGCAAGCGGTCCGCCTCGCCGCCCGGATCGATCAGGGCGCCGTGATGGGTATGTTGGCACCAGATAAGCGAGCAATTCTGCTGATAGGGCGTGACCGGGATGATGCGGTATTTCATGGTATGGGTCGTGTTGATTGGTAATAAGGCCATGGTAATGGATGTGCACCGGCAAAAACAGCAGGTAAAATCCCTCTCACCATCAATTCATTGCTGTCAAACCTATGTTGCGCATACAAGAACTCAGGCTGGCGCTGGATCATCAGGACGATGAACTCCGGCCGGCCATCGTCAACCGGCTGGGGATCGCCGACACGGAGCTGTTGTCTTTTTCTATCCACCGGCGGGGTTATGATGCCCGCAATAAAAGGCTGATCACATTCATCTATACACTGGATGTCGAGCTGTGTAATGAGCAGGCCGTGTTGCAGCGCCTGCGGGATGATGCCCAGATCGGCCCGACGCCCGACATGCAATATCGCCCGGTGGCCCGGGCGCCGCGCCGGCTTGCCGTCCGCCCGGTGGTGATCGGTACCGGGCCCTGCGGCCTGTTCGCCGGACTGATCCTGGCGCAAATGGGCTTTCGTCCCATCATGCTCGAGCGGGGCAAGCCGGTGCGCGAGCGCACCCGGGATACCTTTGGCTTATGGCGCCAGGGACGGCTCGATCCGGAATCCAATGTACAGTTTGGCGAAGGCGGCGCCGGAACCTTTTCCGATGGCAAACTGCACAGCCAGATCAAGGACCCGCGGCATTATGGGCGCAAGGTGCTCACCGAGTTTATCCAGGCCGGCGCGCCGCCGGAGATACTCTATGCCAGCAAGCCGCATATCGGGACCTTCCGGCTGGTGGCGATGGTGGAACGGATGCGCGCGAGCATCGAGGCGCTGGGCGGCGAGTTCCGCTTCCAGAGCCGCATGGATGATGTGCTCATCGAGCAGGGCGCCGTGCAGGGGGTAATCCTCGCCGGCGGCGAGTACATTGCGACAACTCATGTGGTGCTGGCGGTAGGGCATAGCGCGCGTGATACCTTTTACAGGCTTCACGAGCGGGGTGTTTATTTCGAGGCCAAGCCCTTTTCCATCGGTTTTCGGATCGAACATCCGCAATCGCTGATCGATCGCGCCCGGTTTGGCGATTATGCCGGCCATCCGCGACTGGGTGCCGCCGATTATAAGCTGGTGCATCATTGTCAAAACGGCCGCAGCGTCTACAGCTTCTGCATGTGCCCCGGCGGCACCGTGGTGGCCGCCACCTCCGAAGTCGGCCGGGTGGTGACCAACGGTATGAGCCAGTATTCGCGCAACGAGCGCAATGCCAACAGCGGGATCGTGGTGGGGGTCACGCCCGCGGACTATCCCGGCCATCCCCTGGCGGGGATTGCGTTTCAACGCTACTGGGAGGAGCGCGCGTTTCTGCTGGGCGGTGGCGGCTACCTGGCGCCGGGGCAACGGGTGGGGGATTTTCTGGCTGGCCGGCCGTCGACGGCGCTGGGCATGGTATTGCCATCGTATACGCCGGGCGTGCATCTCACCGATCTGGCGACGGCGTTGCCGGACTATGCCATCGCCGCGCTCCGCGAGGCCATCCCCGCCTTCGACAAAAAGATTAAAGGCTTTGCCATGGACGATGCGGTGTTGACGGCGGTGGAATCACGCACCTCTTCGCCGGTACGCATTAGCCGTGATGACACGCTGCAAAGCGTGAACACCCGCGGTTTATATCCGGCCGGCGAAGGGGCCGGTTATGCCGGCGGCATACTCTCCGCGGCCATCGACGGCATCCGGGCAGCCGAGGCGGTTGCCCTGAGCATGGTGGGTGATAACGGGTGAAAGTCGTGCCGGACTCAGGCGCCAGTCATTTCATAGCGGGGCTGATTGGAGGGGGGTGTGTATTGCCGCTGCAGATAGTCAAGAATCAGGCGGTTGATGTCCAGACCCAGTTGATTGACCCCGGCGTTACCGAACAGGCGATTGAATTCCAGCAGATAGCAATGATTGCCGACCATGGCTACGTCAAAGCCGGCATGATTAATGCCGGTCTTTCTGATGACGGTCTGCACCAGGGCGCGTGCCTGTTCGGGAATGGGGTCAAAGACAATCTGCCCGCCTTGCGCCACATTGTTGTGGAAGCCCCATTCGGGGGCGACGCGCCAATAACCGCCGACGACCTGATCTCCGATCACCAACAGGCGCATGTCGCGGTCGATGGGCAGGTATTCCTGTACATACAGGATATCCACCTTCTGGCAGTAACTCCGGAATGCGGCCAAGTCCTCGATCAGGTAGACGCCGCGTCCCATGGAGTTTTTTACTTCCTTGGCAACGAAGGGAAAGTCCATTTGTTCCAAAACTTGCCGCTGGCTGCCGTCAGAATTATCCAGAATCAGGGTGCCGGGCACATGCTCGGGGCACAGCGCCTGAAACAGGCGGGTCATCTCGATCTTGTCATGCCCCAGGTAATAGGAGGCCAGGCTGGGAAAGATACGGGAGTTCAGGCCGTAGACCAGGGCATTGATCTGCCAATATTCAGGAAAAAGAATCCATTCGGCCTCCCTGATCAGCTCCTTGATACGGAACATGTTTTCCGGTTTGAAATGGCTGACCTTGGGAATGCCGAGGGTACGAAACGCATCGAATGATACGAGCCGCATACTTGATTTCTCTAGCGAAACAGGGCTGTGATACAGGTCAGGCCTATCATAGGGAAATTTTCAACACAGACAAGAGGGGCATGAAAATATACTTTGTCATCCTCAGTAGAGGGCTGGTAAAGGGCTACAGGTCGCCGGGGCGGGGTTTGCGATAACGGCGCAGGGAGCCGACGATGTCGAAGATCAGCCCGGAAATGGGGTTGAAACGCACCACGCGAAAGATCAGGGCAATGGAGGCGGTGCGCACCGGACGGACCTCCTTCAGCCGGGGCAGAAACAGCACGGCCACCAGCAGGCGGGCCAGCAGCGAAACGATAAATACACCGTACAGCACGCTCGGCCAGTCGAGCTGCCAGCGGGTCACGACGCTATGCAGTATATCCAGTCCGCCGAGCACGCCGCCCAGGATGGCGCCGATACAGACACCGATGCTGACGAAGACATTGTGTACAGCCAGATAGGTGGCGCGTTTGTTGGATGGAATCAAATCATAAAGGAAGTTGCCGGCGCTCAGGCTGAAGCCGGCCCAGAGCAGGCCGCCCAGCGCCTGGACGACCAGCAGATACCAGAAGTCCGCCGATATCAGCCACAGTCCCGGCAGGGCCGGGATGCAAAAGCCGGTGACCACCAGGATCAGGCGGTTGCCGAAGATATCGCTGATCCGCCCCCAGGCATTCAGGGTGAGGAATTGCATCAGCACCGTGCTGGCCGTGCAGGCCATGAATTGCAGATAGGAAAAATGCAGATCGCGCAATAAATAGACCGAGAAAAACGGCGAGGCGATGGCGACCGCAAATTGCATGGCGCCATAGAACATTGAAAAACGGGCAAATTGTGAATGACGGATGCGTTGCCACCATTCGCCGCCGAGCGGAATCTCCAGGGCGGCCACATGGCCGGGGATATCCTGCATCCTGGCGAGATGATAGGCCGAGATCAGGCGCGCTACGGCCGCGAGGATAAAGATCAGGATGAAGCCGGCCAGGGTATAGTCGCTCTCGGTGAAATAATGCAGGATCACGCCGCCCGCCACCAGGGCGGTGAAGGCGGTGATGCTGGCCAGGCGCGTGCGGAAGGCGAAATAACGTCCGCGGCGCCGTTCGGGCACCAGATCGCCCATCAGGCTGCACCATTGCGGGGCCGCCAGATTGGCGCCGGCAAAATAGATCACCACGCAGGTGATCATGAGTGACACGGCATCATCGGGAAAAAGCAGCGGCAGAAGTGCCAGCGGAAACCAGCTGATGGCCTGCAACAGCGCGCCGGCCAGCATGATGGCCTTGCGCCGGCCGGTGCGATGGCCCAGCCAGGCGGAGACCAGTTGGGCAAACGAGCCCAGCAGTGGCGGCAGGGACGCCAGCAGCGCAATCTGTTCGGTGGTGGCCTTGAGAAACAGGGCGAAGGCCGAAAAATAACTTTCCCCGCCGCCGGCCATGACCGAATAGGCAACACCGTCCTTGACGGAATGACGCAGGGATTTGTCGATGGACGGATCTTTGGAATAGCGTCGACGCACAGAAAAACTCCGGCCGTGTGGCGGAACAGACTGTTTGGCTTCTACAGACCGACAGGTCCGCCATTCTACTGCCGCCAAAATGACTCGGGCAAGGGATTTCCAATGATGGCCTATAGTAAAATGACCAGCAAACTGACTCAGGACACCGCCCATAAATCATGCTCAGCTATCGCCACAGCTTCCATGCCGGCAATGCCGCCGATGTCTTCAAGCACATCGCGCTGGTGCTGCTGCTGCGCGCCCTGCTGCGCAAAGAGACGCCGCTCTGTTATCTGGAAACCCATGCCGGGGCAGGCCGGTATGATCTGGGTTGCGCCGAAGCGCAGAAGAATCGCGAATATGCGGACGGCATCGGGCGGCTGTGGTCTCAGGGCCAGGCGCCTGCGCCGGTGGCCGATTATCTTGCGCTGATCCGGCAGTTCAATCCCGGCCAGGCATTGAACGCCTATCCCGGATCGCCCGCCATCGCGCAGTGCCTGCTCCGGCCGCAGGATCGCCTGGTGCTCTGCGAGTTGCACAACAGTGAATATCCGCTGCTCAAGCGCCTGTTCAGCACGGATGATCGTGTCGCCGTGCATCATCAGGATGGCTTGCAGGCGCTGAAGGCCTTTTTGCCGCCCAGGGAAAATCGCGGGCTGGTCTTCATCGACCCGGCCTATGAGCTGCCCCAGACCTGGCAGCAGGTGGTGGATAGTATCCAAATCGCTCATCGCCGCTGGCCCAATGGCAGCTATGCCATCTGGTATCCGCTGATCGCCGGGCGCAGCCGCCAGCCCTTCGGCACCCGCCTGGAACACAGCGGGATCCGCAAGATTCTGCGCGCCGATATGTTGCTCAATGAAAACGAGCGGGGCATGCAGGGCAGCGGACTCATTATTGTAAATCCGCCCTGGCAGGTGAAGGAGACCCTGGAGGCGCTGTTGCCCTGGCTGGTGCGCATCCTCGCCGTGGGTCAGGGTGCTTACACGGTAGACTGGCTGGTGGAAGAATGACCGACGTTTCCAGAATATTATTTACGGCCGTTGGGAAAAAGGTGTACATTCAGATTCAATGTCCGCGCAGCGCTGACATGAGGTTTGTCCATTCAGAGTGAGGAACGGCCATGGCGGATAAAGCGATTTTGCAAGTGGGTGACAAGAAGATCGAACTGCCGATTATCGAGGGTGTGGACGGTAGCAAGGCCATCGATATCTCCCAGCTGCTCGCGCAAACCGGCCTGACCAGCTACGATCCCTCGCTGGGCAACACGGCGATCTGCAAGAGCGCCATTACCTATATCGATGGCGACAAGGGCATTTTGCGCTACCGCGGCATTCCGATCGAGCAATTCACCGCCCAGCCCAAACCGAATTTTGTCGAAGCGGCCTGGCTGCTGATCTTTGGCCGCCTGCCCAACAAGGCGGAGCTGGCGGAATTCAGGCAACAGCTGATCGACAACGAACTGCTGCACGAAGGGATCAAGGATCAGTTCCAGCATATCCCGGCCGACGCGCCGCCCATGGCGATCCTCTCCGCGACCATGAACAATCTGGCCTGTTTTCACAAGCAGTTTCTCGAGGTGGAAAAACCCGAAGGCCTGGTGGCGGCCGCGGCGCGCCTGATCAGCAAGGTGCGCACCATCGCCGCCTTTTCCTACCGCCGCTCGCGCGGTCTGCCGTTCATCTATCCGGATCCCGGCCTGCGCTATTGCGCCAATTTTCTGCACATGATGTTTTCCCTGCCCTACAAGCAATACATCGTCACCCCGGAGATCGAGGACGCCCTGAACATGATCTTCATCCTGCATGCCGATCATGAGCAGAACTGCAGCACCTCGGCGGTGCGCGTGGTGGGATCGGCGCGCGCCAATCTGTTCGCCTCCTGCGCCGCCGGGGTGTCGGCGCTGTGGGGGCCGCTGCATGGCGGCGCCAATGTCGAGGTGATCAATATGCTGGAGCGGATCTATCAGGGGGGGATTTCGCCCGAACAATGCATCCGCGATGCCAAGGACAAGAACAATTCGTTTCGGCTGTTCGGCTTCGGCCACCGCGTCTATCGCAATTTCGATCCGCGCGCCAAGATCCTCAAGGAGTCCTGCGACCGGGTGCTGGCGAAGATGCACCGTCAGGATCCCCTGCTCGACATCGCCCGCCGGCTGGAGGAGCTGGCCCTGTCCGATCCCTATTTCGTCGAGCGTAAATTATATCCCAACGTGGATTTCTACAGCGGCATCCTGCTGCGCGCCATCGGCATTCCCACCAATATGTTCACCGTGTGTTTCGCCATTGGCCGCCTGCCCGGCTGGATTGCGCAGTGGAAAGAGCAGCATGACGATACAAGCAGCAAGATATTGCGACCGCGGCAGGTCTATATCGGCGCACAGGTGACGGATTATGTTCCCATGGAGCAGCGCTGATGGCGCAGGCCGGCTAATACTTTTGCAGGGGCGACCGTTAACAATTTCAACAGACTGCTGAAACACGCCCCTCGCTACAAACCCTACGTCCTACAGGCTCCTGGCATGAAATATGATGTTATTGATGCGCGCATAACCCCCGAAGGCCGCCTGGATGTGTTGTCCAAGGCCGAGGTCGGCAAGCTGCTCGATGCCAGCCGCGGCGACTTGCACACCATCTTTCGCAACTGTTCTCTGGCCGTGCTGAATTGCGGCAGCCATCTGGATGACGGCAAGGAACTGCTGGAAAGGTATCAATCTTTCGATATCCGCGTCATTCAGCAGGAGCGCGGTATCAAGCTGGAAGTAAAGGAAGCGCCGGCCCATGCCTTCGTCGACGGCAAGATGATCCGGGGCATCAATGAGCATCTGTTCGCCGTGTTGCGTGACATTATTTATGTCAGCGATGAAATCTATAATAATCCCAAATTCGATCTTGCCACCACGGACGGCATCACCAATGCCGTATTCCACATCCTGCGCAATGCCAGGATCATGCGGCCGCGCTCCAGCCTTAATCTGGTGGTATGCTGGGGCGGCCATTCCATCAAGCGCAAGGAATACGACTATACCAAGGAAGTCGGCCACGCAATGGGATTGCGCGGTCTGGATATTTGCACCGGTTGTGGTCCCGGCGCCATGAAGGGTCCGATGAAGGGCGCCGCCATCGGCCATGCCAAGCAACGTATCAATAACGGTCAGTACATCGGTATCTCCGAGCCGGGCATTATTGCCGCAGAGTCACCCAATCCTATAGTCAATGATCTGGTGATCATGCCGGATATTGAGAAGCGCCTGGAGGCCTTTGCGCGTGTGGCGCATGGGGTCGTGGTGTTCCCCGGCGGTGCGGGAACCGCGGAGGAGATTCTGTATCTGCTGGGGATACTGCTGCATCCGGATAACAGGGACTTGCCGTTTCCAATGATCCTGACCGGCCCGGATTGCGCGGTCGAGTATTTCAGGCAGATTGATCAGTTCATCGGCGATACGCTGGGCAAGGAGGCGCAACAGCGCTACAAGATTATTATCGATGACCCCAATCAGGTGGGGCGGGAAATGGTGGCGGGGATCGAACAGGTGCGCCAGTATCGTCGTGGGGCCAGTGATGCGTACTATTTCAACTGGTTGCTGAAGATCGAGCATGAATTTCAGAAACCGTTTGTGCCGACCCACGAGAATATGCGCAATCTCGAGCTGCACAGGAACCAGGAACGTCATCTGCTTGCCGCCCAACTGCGGCGCGCCTTTTCGGGCATCGTGGCCGGCAATGTGAAAGATGACGGTATCCGCGCCATCGAGCGATACGGTCATTTCGAAATCCGTGGCGATGATGCGATCATGGGCCCCATGGATTCCCTGTTGACATCGTTTGTCGCGCAACACCGCATGAAGCTGCCCGGCAAGACGTATACGCCCTGTTATCGCATCGTCAAATAATCACGCAGGTGGTTTATACCACCAGATCCAGCTGCTGAATGGTGCCGGTTGCGCCGTTCTCAGTCAGATACAAACCGGTGGCGCGTATCGCGCCCAGCAGGCCATTCTGCCCATCTTTCACGGCAAAAGGTGAGGCGACACTGCCCAGATAGATGGCACCGATATTATTCGAGCGAAGGTTCAGTAGCAGATCCTCTCCGGTAGCTGTCTTGCTCCAGATTCCCAGGCGATCGAAGACAGCATCATTTTCATCGATCCAGTGATTATGGTCGGAGTCATAGCGTGACAGCTCGGCAAACCCGTCACCCGAACCCGCGCCAAACAACTCGCTACCGTCGTTGATGATGCCATCAGCGTTTTGATCAAGCGCCAGAAAACCGCTGCCCGGGCTGACGAAACTGATCTGATCGACATAGCCGTCGGCATCGATATCAAAATTGAATTGGGTCCCGGTAAGTTCGGCGGCGCTGCCCGAGAAATTAATCACCAGGGGGTCCTTCAGGGCATCACCGGCGCGGATACTCAGTTGAGTGCTGGTGGAAAATTCACGCGACATGGACAGATCGACATTGATCTGGATCTGCTGTCCATCTGCAGTTCGGACTAAGCCCTCAATCGAAACCCGGGTGGATTCTGCCTCATAATGGGATTCATGATATTCATAGATCAGTCCGTACCCATCCCGGGGAGGGGCGGTCTGGACATTCCTGTCGGCCTGCGCCAGCTCGTCGAGCTGAGGACCGGTCTGCTCGGTAATTTTCTTGAGTTCCTTGGCATCGACAACCTTGATCTTCTCGCCGGTGAGTTGCTCGATCATCAACTTGAGCAGGGTGAGCTTGAAATCCTCCATGGGAGGATGGTCGATATCCTGCTTTTCATCCTGACCGGATTCGGCAGGCGCCGGGATTTCGACTGCCGGCGCAGGATTCTGCCTGGCCGCAGGTGGATTTCGATAAGTGAGTGCCTGGGGCAGCAGCGCCTTGCCGTTATTGTCACCGGTCAAAGTGACCCGGTCACTGCCGTCCCGCCACACGGTCAGGGACTCATGCTGTTCGTGTTTTTCAACATAAGTATGACTGGCGTGGAACTGGATCAGGCTGTCATTAATTTTCATAGCACGCCCCCGGCCTTGGTATATCATTAATAGCGTCTCTCTGTGAATTCTGCTTAAATCGAGCCATTCATGGAGAAGGTCTAAAACAGGATATGATCTATGCTGACGTTGTTCCGCACGAAAAAACTGCTTGATGATAATGTGAACCGCTGGTTGTATGACGGTTATGCCTGGGCATTACGGAATTTTGGCAGCGATATCTTTTATTACGATACGGTCCTGGTTACGCCCACCGATCAGCATTTTCCCGACAGGGTCGAAAATCCTGAACAGATGATGGCGAAGATCTTTGACCGGGTCAGGGCCTACGCCGGAATGACCTCATGGCCATGTGAATTGCTGGCGCTCAATACGGGTGATGATCCTGTCCTGCCGCCCGCCGTGACCGCAGAGCGGGCGCCCAGAGGACCGGCCGGCCATATCTCCGTGAGCGGGGATCGGCCCTATGTGCCGATTGTTTTTGATCGCACGCAGCTGGGTAATCCGGAGCTGCTGGTTGCCGGGTTTGCCCGGGAATTGGGCGGATACCTCTGTGCGGTGGCGCCCGAGGAGCCGCCGGGCGGCGCAGAATATCGCGGTCATGCCGCGGATCTGCTGGCCGTGTTCATGGGATTCGGGGTTTTCATGGCGAACACGGCCTTCATGATCAAAAAAGGCGGCTGTTCGGGATGTGGCATCACGGTGCATTGCCATGGAAATCTGACTGAAGATGAATTCACCTATGCCCTGGCGATGTTCGCTGCGTTAAAGGGTATCGAACATCGGGGGGTGGAGCCGTCACTCAAGAGCAGTTTACGCCCCTTCTATCGCAAGGCCGTCAGGGAAATCATGAATGATGCCGATGCCATCGTGCGGCTCAAGGATATCTGCTGTCCAATCACTCCTGCCATGGCATGAAGTCCCCGGAAGCACATGACAGAGTTGGCGGTTTAATAAATGAATCTTTGTTATTATCATGTTTAAACCTAAAAATCTCAGTTGACCGCTCATCTGGATATTTAACAGCATGTTTCTAAATTATATTTCCCCAAAAGCCTGTTCAACTGAGATTTTTAGGTTAAAGAAGCGTGACTAATTACAGCAGCACCTAAAACGCAGGTGAGGAGAGAGTGCATGAATGCCTATCTGGTAATCTCGGCCCTGGGCAAGGACCGGCCCGGTATTGTCAACGATCTGTCCAAAGCCGTATTGCACTACGGCGGCAATATCACCGACAGCCGCATGAGTGTGTTGGGTGGGGAGTTTGCCCTGATCCTCATGATAGCCGGTACCACAAACGCTATCGAGGATATTGAACGCCAGCTGCCATCACTGGGCGATCAGCTTGGGATGACCATTATCGCCAAACGCACCGATCAGGGCGCCAAGACGCCGGGGGTGTTGCCCTATTCCCTGGAGGTGGTTGCCATGGACCATCCGGGGATAGTCCATGAAGTGGCCAATTTTCTTTCCGGCAGAGGGATCAATATCGAGAGCCTGGAAACGGCCACCTATCCGGCAGCGCATACCGGAACGCCGATGTTCTCGCTGGAAATGACCATTGGTATCCCGGCCAGTGGCGCTATCGCCCAATTCCGCGAGGCGTTCATGAATTTCTGTGACGAGCGCAATCTTGATGCCGTTTTGAGGCCTGTGAAATAACGCATACCATCGGAGGTAAACAGTATGTCCATAGGTGATATTTGTAATCGTGAAGTGATTGTCATACAGAAACACGAATCTCTTCAGGACGCCGTCGAATTGATGCGCGCCCATCACGTTGGCTCACTGGTGGTGGTCGAGCGCAAAGGAAAAATGAATCTACCGGTCGGTATCATCACTGATCGGGATATCGTCATTGAAGTGATCGCCGAAAAGGTGGATAGCAATAGCGTGACAGTAGGCGATGTGATGAGCGATGATCTGCTGATCGCCAGAGAGACGGATGATGTCTTGGATACCCTGCAGCAGATGCGTGACCGCGGTGTCCGCCGTCTGCCCATTGTTGATCTGCATGGCGGCTTGGTGGGAATTCTCTCGGCTGATGATTTACTGGATGTCATCAGCGAACAGATCGCCGATCTGGTGAAGCTGATCGCCAAGGAACAGCGCCGGGAAGCCGTGTTGCATGATTAGGCCCGGCCTTTCAACCAGAGGATAAGCATGGCGCTGACAGCGCCGCTGAAGGCCAGGGACATATCCCGCTGCGCATCCCAGATGTCGCCCTGGGTGCCCAGATAGGCATCGCCGGTCTCGGGACTGACAATCATTGCCACCACCATTTCCATGACCTCATAGAAACCGCTGAAGGCCAATACCAGGCTGACGGTCAGAAAGTACGACCAGCCCATGGCCACCCTCGCCAGGCGCAGCAGGACTTCACGCAAAGGGTAGCCGCATAACAGCCCATAGGCGAAATGCGCCAGACG
>MGXL01000016.1:33108-35031 GCA_001801365.1 Gammaproteobacteria bacterium RBG_16_57_12
GTGTAGTGTGCGCCTATCAGGTGCAGGGTCAGGAATATCGTGAATAACACATAGGACGAGTTGGAAAATTGAAATTTTGGATAACTGACGATTAACAGCGTGCCATAGAAGAACACCAGCAGGTTTTCCAGCAACCAGTCAAGGCGGTTAAAAGGTGAGATGGCTGTTATGCACCACAACAGCACCAGCCAGGCCACCAGCCCCTGCAATAATCGATTCTGTTTGAAGGGTGGCGACGCCGTCATCTGCGGTTTCATGCTCGCAATCGAATAACTGACATGGTTCACTATTCGGGCTATAAAATCCATAGCCTCTGCTTCGTAGACCCGGTACAAGTCGCAATTGTATTGATAGTCACCGGGTGAATGACTATGCTTTAGGGAATAAAAATAACAAGTACCGCATGATTCCGCATTACCTTTATATCAATCAATTGCCGTACTAACGCACCGGGTGCGTGAGGAGGGGGGAATGAATCGATTATTTATGGTCTTTTTATTGGCGGCCGGATTGCCAGGACTAACCCATGCCGATATCGGCGGGGCCGGTCCCGGGTGCCAGGCGCCTTCCGAGTATGCCCAGACGCAATTACAAAAAATCCTGGATATCATCACACCCGCCAAGGGCATCCATTTCTGTGAGACCGGCGATATCCTGCATGCCAGGGGCATGTTGAAACAAACCGGCGAGGTACCCCACCCGTATATCTCCTGGAAGAAGGTCCCGGTGCTGGAACCCTTTGTATTCTATAATGCCGATCTGCTCAATCAGATGGATTCAACCTCCGGTACCCGCTTTACCAGCCTGGCCATCATTGCCCACGAGATCGGCGCGGTGTTGAAACAGAACAATGAGTCGGATAAGTCCAATGTAGTTACCCTGCCGGATGAAGGCAGTGTGGCCGACTACTATTCCGGTTATGTGTTGGCCCGGCTCAAGGCCGATACGGCGGATATGAAGGCTGCACAGCATGTGCTGTTCAGCATCTGGAATGAAATTCACAGCGAGAAAGCCTATCAGAGACTGCAGAGCGCGGTGCGAGGGTGGCTGGAGGGGGGCGGTGTACAACTTGCCGTCGATGATCTGAAACAAGTCACGCCGACCCTGTACAGCGAGGTGGATAAATGGTGAGTCGCAATGATCCCGGCTGATGGGTATGCCGGCTTAAAAACAGCAAGGCCGTCATGAGACGGCCTTGCTGTTTTGAGGGTGTATCACCTTAGGCAATCAGTGCCGCTTTCAATTTCTTGATGGCGCCGGATTCTATCTGACGGATGCGTTCAGCTGAAACCTGATATTTATCCGCCAGATCATGCAGGGTGCTTTTATCATCCACCAGCCAGCGTTGCGCCAGTATGTCGCGGCTGCGCTCATCCAGATCTTTCAGCGCGGCATGCAATCTTTCCGTGCTGTGTGTGTCCCACTCGCCCCGCTCGAACTGCTTGGCCGGGTCATCGCGTTCATCGGATAGATAGGCGGCGGGGGCCAGGCTGACCATGTCATCATCGTCATCATGCGGCATATCGAATGAGGCGTCATACTGACTTAAACGGGACTCCATCTCCATAACGGTTTGCGGACTCACGCCCAGATCCTTGGCGACGGCATCCACCTCTTCGCGGCTCAGCCAGCCGAGGTGTTTCTTGGCGCTGCGCAGATTGAAAAACAGCTTGCGTTGGGCCTTGGTGGTCGCCACCTTGACGATGCGCCAGTTGCGCAGGATGAATTCATGCATCTCGGCCTTGATCCAGTGTACGGCGTAGGAGACCAGGCGCACTTCCTTGGAGGGATCATAGCGTTTGACCGCCTTCATCAGGCCGATATTACCTTCCTGGATCAGGTCATTGATGGGCAAACCATAACCTTTGTAGCCCTGGGCAATATAGACTACGAAACGCAGGTGGGCGAGGATCAGTGTCCGTG
>MGXL01000016.1:35042-35411 GCA_001801365.1 Gammaproteobacteria bacterium RBG_16_57_12
TCATTGTCCCGCTGCAAACGAATGGCCAGATCACGCTCCTCTTCGGCACTGAGAACCGGGATCTGCTTGACGCTGCGGATGTAATGATCCAGGCTGTCCGCGGAAAGGGCTAATTCCAGACTCAAGGCTTTGCTCATTGTTGTAGGTTTCCTCCTGAAAGAAACAATATTTTAGCACTCAAGAATAGAGAGTGCCAAGGCGGAGAAATAGTTCCACGAAATTAATAGGTTGATGGCTGTTAACGAGGTTCGATTTCCCGCAAATGCCGCCCTACCGCCACATGGGCGCCACAGTAGCCCAGCAGGGCGCTGCCGCCGATGAGCACCAGGCTGTCCCTCAGCCCGAGCCCCAGTAGCGTGAAGGTGCTGT
>MGXL01000016.1:35418-36144 GCA_001801365.1 Gammaproteobacteria bacterium RBG_16_57_12
TTGAGCCAGCTGTTGTATGGGCGCGTTCATCAGGGTCAGCAGCAGGCTGATCAACAGCCAGGACAGTATTCCCCCCAGCAGGCCATGGAGCAGGCCGCTGTATAGAAAGGGACGGCGAATAAACGCATTGGTCCCGCCGAACAGTTTGGTGATTTCAATTTCCTCGCGGCGGTTCTGGATCATCAGGCGGATGGTATTGCTGACAATCAGCACCACGGCCAGGGCCAACACCGCGCCGAGCAGGGTGATGCCGCGATGTCCGATATCCATCAGGGCATTCATGCGCTGCAACCATTCCATGTCCAGCTTGGCGAATTCGACCGGCGGTAGTGCTTCCAGGGTGGCGGCCAGTTGCCGGACGCTGTGAGTGGCGGTTTGCGCCGGCTGGATCACCAGCACCGCCGGAATGGGATTGTCAGCCAGCCCCTTCAGCACTTCGCCAAATCCCGAATAACGGCGAAATTCCTCCAGGCCCTGTTCCCTGGAAATATAGCGCACGCTGGCCACATCGGGGCGGCGGGCCAGCTCGTCACGCAGTTGTACCACCCGGTCCTCGCTGATCTCGGACCTGATGAACAAGGAGACTTGCGCGCCGCTGTCCCAGCTGCCGCTCAGCACCTTTACATTCTTGAAAATCACATTCAGCCCCGCCGGCAGGGCCAGGGAAATGGCGATGACCATGACCGTCAGGGTGCTGGAAAACAGGGATTGGTAGATCTGCCCGAG
>MGXL01000017.1:0-194 GCA_001801365.1 Gammaproteobacteria bacterium RBG_16_57_12
AATCCGGAACAGGATGACGTCCCGTATATGCAGGACTATGTGCTGGAGGAGCTCCGTCCCGACATGAACAGCGTTAAGGGGTCAGAGCCCTTTTTGAGTTAAGGGCCCTTAACAAAGTACTTTCTAGGCCCCTTTCTGCTACCCCTACCCCTTTCTGCTCATTTCATCCATTTGGCGGAACGTGCATCCCGGGT
>MGXL01000017.1:262-7861 GCA_001801365.1 Gammaproteobacteria bacterium RBG_16_57_12
TAGGACTTTAGCCAGGCGATGAATTCTTCCTGCGCCATGGGGCGGGCAATGTAGTACCCCTGGCCGTAATCGCAGCCCAGTTTGGTCAGGGCGCGCTGCGCGGACGGGGTCTCGATGCCTTCCGCCACCACCTTGAAGCCGAAGCTGTGCGCCAGTTGAATCGCCAGCCGGACGATTTCGCGGTCGCCGCGGTTTTTCAGCATGTTCATCACGAAGACCTTGTCGATCTTCAGTTCGCTGGCCGGCAGTTTTTTGAAGTAGGCCAAGGAGGAATAGCCGGTGCCGAAATCGTCGATGGAAATTCCTATGCCGGAGTCTTTCAATTTACTCAACATGACATAGCTGCCCTCGGGATCGCGCATCAATTCATTTTCGGTGATTTCGATAATGACACGATGCTCGCCAATACCCCACAGGCTGATGGCGCTGCGCACCAGCTCGCCCAGTTCTTCATCATGGGCGATCTTGGCCGACAGGTTCACCGAGACGCTGAGCTCACCATGCAACATCGGCCACTCCAGGGCACGGTGCAGGGCGGTATTCAGTACCCATTGGGTCAGGCGCTGGATACGCCCGGTTTCTTCGGCTACGGCAACAAAGACATCCGGCGCGATATCGCCACGGGTAGGGCTGCGCCAGCGCACCAGCGCCTCGGCCCCGTACACCCGCCCGTCCTTGAGGCTGATCTTGGGCTGGAAATGCAGATTCAGCTCGTTGTTCTCGATGGCCTCGTCCAGCTCGTTTTCCATTTTCCAGCCAAAGGTGGTATTGCCGGCCGAGGCCTCGGAATAAACCAGATAGGACGCCCCGGCCTGTTTGGTGGCAGCCAGGGCATGTTCGGCCTTGAGCAATAATAACTCGCCGTCCTGACCATGCATGGGCGACAGGGCGATACCGATAAACGATTCGGTGATGATGGTGCCGGCCTCCAGCTCAAAGGCGCTGGCCAGTACGCTTAAGAACTTGTTGGCGGCAAGCATGGCCTGCCCTTCGCCGGCAATCCCGGGCAGGATGACCGCGAAGCGATTGTCGCCAAGCCTGGCCACGCTGTCCTGTTTGCGGCAGGTGGTGCACAGCCGTGCGGCGAATTGTAATAACAACTCATCACCGACCTGATATCCGAAGGAGTCGTTGATCCGGCTGAAGCGGTGAATATCGATGACCAGCAGGCCAACCATGGCGTCCGTAGAGGACAGCCGGGCCGCCAGTTGCTGAAAAAAAGCCTCACGCGACAGCGGGCAGGCCTGGTCAGTGCCCATGACACTTCGCATTCGCATCAGAGATAAAATTCATCGGTATCGATACCATGCGAACCAGGCTCAAGACTTTTGGCGATCTCCAGCTTGCGACCCTGACCATCAGCAGTCTCCGCAATCAGGTCGATAATGGGGAAATGTCCATATTTCTCCTTCTTTTCATCCAGCACCAGCATGATTTTCGGCCGCAGGCGCCGTATCCGGTTCTGCGCAATCACCACGCCGACCTGGCCGGTGCTGAGTTCCACCAGGGTACCTGTCGGAAAGATCCCGATCGACTGGATGAACTGCTCCACCAGCTCGGCCTGAAAGGCCATATCCCGCCAATCATATAATCTGGAGGCGGCCTCATAGGGCGACATGGCCGGGGCATAGGGCCGCTGGCTGATGATGGCATCATAGCAATCGACAATGGAGGCGATCTTGCCATAGGGCGGGATCGCGCCGCCTTGCAGGCCGCGCGGATACCCCGAGCCGTCATGGCGCTCATGATGGCACGAGGCCATTTCCATCACCTCCCGGGTCATGCCTTCGGCGCCCTCCAGCATTTTAATACCGAATTCCACATGGCGCTTGGCATACTCGAACTCTTCCGGCGTCAGGCGCGCCGGCTTATTCAATAAGTCCTGCGGCAGTTTGGCCTTGCCGACATCGAACAGCAGCGCCCCCATGGCAAGCTGTATCAGCTCCGCCTTGCTCAGGCCGAGGGTACGGCCGAAGTTGGTCGCCAATACCGAGGCATTCAGGGAGTGGTTATAGCTGTAGTTATCCCTGTTCTTCATCATGGCCAGCCACATGAAGGCGTCCGGATTGCGCAGCACGCTCTCGATCATGGGACTGATGGCCTTTTTGATCATCGGGATGTCCGGCCGCTTGGCCTTGCGGATATCGTCCAGAATGTTGGAAATGGCGTGCTGCATCATGCCGTAGTCTTCCCTGGCCTGGCCCAGTTCTTCTTCCCGGGAAACCGTGGTCTCGTAGCGGATAAACGGGTGGCTGGTGATTTCATTGCGCAGCGGGCTGATGCGTTGAGGCTGCGCCGCGCCGGTTTGCCCGACGCCCGCATCGATATGCTGGGGCGTGGCGCGGGGGATATCGACCAATTCCATACGTTTATGCGCCGGGGGCAGCCCCAGCTCGATGTCGATATACACGAATTTGCAATAGCGGCGTAATTGATCGATGTCTTCCTGACTCTTGACGGGAAATCCCTGAAACAGAAACGGCGTCTCCAGCCAGGGGCGATCCAGGCTCGACACATACATGCCGATCACCAGATCAGCCGTGCTGATTTTGACTTTCTGCAGATTTCCCATGATCAGCCCGATGTGACAGTAACCCCACAAACAAGATTACCCGGAAAAATCCCGGTGCGCCATAACATCGGGATAACGGCAAATTCAGGTTTCACCGCCCAGGATGCCGCGCAGATTCGCCAGGTGCGCCTTGCCGCGTGTCTGGCGTTGTTCGGGGTCAGTCGTGGCCGAGCCGCCTTCCCAGGCCAGATCCTCGCCAGGTAATTCCTGCAGAAAGCGGCTGGGCTCGCATGCGCTGATTTCGCCGTAACGCTTGCGGCGCAGGGAAAAACTGAAGGTTAAAGTGCGCTGGGCGCGGGTGATGCCGACATAGGCGAGACGGCGTTCCTCATCCAGGCTGTTTTCATCAAGACTGTTGCGGTGCGGCAGAATCTCTTCTTCCATGCCGATGATGAAGACATGCGGAAATTCCAGGCCCTTGGCGGCGTGCAGGGTCATCAAATGCACCGCATCACCGGCCTCGTCTTCGTTCTGCCGCTCGAGGATATCCATCAAGGTGATGCTGGCAACGGCATCGGCCAGGGTCTTCTCCTCCGCACCTTCAAGCAGGCGCCCCAGCCAGGCCACCAGTTCATGGACATTTTCCATGCGGCTCTCCGCCGCTTTCTTATCGCTGCTGATGTCCTCCAGCCAGCCCGGGTAGTTGATACCCTGGATCACATCCTTCACCACTTGAAGCGCATCACCGCGGCGGGCGTTATCGCCCTGCAGATTGATCCAGTGGGCAAAGTTGCGCAGCTTCTCCAGCTGGCGGGCGGTGAGCTGCTGCTCCAGACCCAGCTCGAAGCAGGCGGCAAACAGACTGATGCCGCGCGCGGTGGCATAGCCGCCGAGTTTTTCCAGGGTGGCGGGGCCGATCTCGCGCCGTGGCGTGTTGACGATGCGCAGGAACGCCGCGTCATCATCGGGATTCACCAGCAGGCGCAGATAGGCCATGATGTCCTTCACTTCGCCGCGGGAAAAGAAGGAGGTGCCGCCGCTCAGAAAATATGGAATGCGCTGTTCACGCAGCTTGGTCTCCAGCAGGCGCGATTGATGGTTGCTGCGGTACAGTATGGCGTAATCGCTGTGGCGGGTGCGCTGCTGGAACTTGTGATGCAGGATTTCTGTCACGACCCGCTCGGCCTCATTCTCATCATCACGGCAGCGCAATACCCGGATCGGGTCGCCATAACCCAGTTCACTCCACAGACGTTTCTCGAACACATGGGGATTATGGCTGATCAGCTGGTTGGCCGCCTTGAGGATGCGGCCCGTGGAGCGGTAATTCTGCTCCAGCTTGATCACCTTGAGATTGGTAAAATCATCCCGCAGCAGGGCCAGGTTCTCGGGTTGCGCGCCGCGCCAGGCATAGATCGACTGGTCATCATCACCCACCACGGTGAGGGCCCCGCGGCTGCCCGCCAGCCACTGCACCAACTGGTATTGCGCGGCATTGGTGTCCTGATATTCATCCACCAACAGATAATGAATGCGGTTCTGCCAGGCCGCGCGGACCTCGGGATGGTCTCTGAGCAGCCGCACCGGCAGGCGGATCAGGTCATCGAAATCCACGGCATTATAGGCCTTGAGATGACGATCATAGGCCTCATACAACATCGCGGCCGCGATCAGGCGGGCATCCTGGGCGGCTTCCACCAGGGCCTGCGGCGGCTCGATCTGGGCATTCTTCCAGCGCGAGATCTGCCAGAGCATCTGCTCGTCCATGTCTGCATCGCCGCCGTGGGATTTGTGCATCAGCTCCTTGAGCAGGGCGATGCTGTCCTGCGCATCGAATATGGTGAAGCCCGGTTTGTAGCCCAGCTCCTTCACCTGCTTGCGGATGATCTGCAGGCCCAGGGTGTGAAAGGTGGATACCGTCAGCCCCGCGGCCTCCTTGCCGTGCAGCAGGGTCCCGACACGCGCCTTCATCTCGCGCGCGGCCTTGTTGGTGAAGGTCACGGCGGCGATCCGCTGGGGAGCCAGACCGCACTCCTTGATCAGATAGGCGATCTTCTGGGTGATCACGCGGGTCTTGCCGCTGCCGGCGCCGGCCAGCACCAATAGCGGGCCGTCGATATAGCGCGCCGCCTCGCGCTGGCGGGGATTGAGCTGTGACATCAGGATGGAATCGTTGTGTACTTCACGGGCGGTTATTATACCCCGTTATACCCCGGTTTAGGTGGAATCACTGCGCCGCCCTGTCCAGCCGACGGTAACCAATCGCCTCAGTCAAATGCGCGGTCTGGATCTGTTCACCACCGGCCAGATCGGCGATGGTGCGCGCCACCTTGAGAATCCTTTGGCGCGCGCGCGCGGAAAGCCCGAGCCGTTCCATGGCATGAACCAGCAATTGCTGATCGGCGGCTGACAACTGGCACGCCCGCTCCACCTGTTTATTATTCAGCTGGGCGTTGGACCGGCCGAACCGGTCCCATTGCTTCTGGCGGGCCCGGGCCACCCGTTGCTGCACCACAGCACTGGTCTCGCCGGGCAGAGCGGATTCAGCGTTCAGCACCTCATGCGGCACCGCCGGCACTTCCAGATGGATATCCAGGCGGTCCAGCAGGGGTCCGGAGATCCGGGCGCGATAACGCCGGACCTGCTCGGCGGTGCAACTGCACCGGCCGTTGTAATGGCCCTGATAGCCACAGGGGCAGGGATTCATGGCCGCCACCAGTTGAAACCCGGCGGGGAATTCGGCCTGCCGCGCCGCGCGCGAAATGGTGATGTGTCCCGATTCCAGCGGTTCGCGCAATACCTCCAGCACGCGCCGGTCGAACTCGGGCAATTCATCGAGAAACAACACCCCGCGATGGGCCAGCGAGACTTCGCCGGGGCGCGGCTGACTGCCACCGCCGACCAGCGCGACACCGGAGGCCGTGTGGTGGGGCGCGCGAAACGGACGCCGCCGCCATTGCTGATAGGAAAAACCCTTGTCGCTGATCGATAACAGGGCGGCCGCCTCCAGCGCCTCCTGCTCGGTCATCGGCGGCAGTATGCCCGGCAGGCGTCTGGCCAGCATGGTCTTGCCGGTACCCGGCGGTCCGATCATCAGGATACTGTGGCCACCCGCCGCGGCAATTTCCAGGGCACGCTTGGCATGATGCTGGCCGTATACTTCGTTGAGATCATGTTCCTCATCCACCGATGGCGACTCTTGCTCTAGTCGCTCGCCGACGGGCAAGCCCTGTTCGCCGGCAAAGAAACGGCAGACCTCCAGCAAATGCCGGGCGGCACGCACGTCGAGCCCGGAAACCAGCGCCCCTTCGGCCAGATTCTCCTGCGGCACGATCAACGCGCGTCCGGCCGCGCGGCATTGCAGGGCCATGGGCAACACGCCACGCACCGGCCGCAGCTCACCGGACAGGGCCAGCTCGCCGGCCAGTTCGTGATGCATGAGTTGCTGGGCGGGTATCTGGCCCGAGGCGGCCAGGATGCCGATGGCGATGGGCAGGTCGAAGCGCCCACCTTCCTTGGGCAGGTCGGCCGGCGCCAGATTGACGGTGATGCGCCGTGTTGGATAGTCGAAGTGCGAATTGAGCAGCGCGCCGCGCACCCGGTCCTTGCTTTCCTTGACGGCTGCCTCGGGCAGTCCGACGATGGACAGACCCGGCAGGCCATTGCTCAGGTGCACCTCGACGGTCACCAGGGGGGCTTCTATGCCCAGTTGCGCCCGACTATATACAACGGCCAGTGACATGGCGTCCTTTCCTGTGTGCTCAATTTTGAATTATGAATAGGTCCGCGCCGCAGGGATACAGGGATTATTCCTGCTCCTGCTCCAGCACCCTGGCCTCCAGCGCGGCCACCTGCTTTTCCAGATGCTCCAGCATTTCCCGGGTGCGGAGCAGCACCTTGGTCTGCACGTCAAATTCATCCCGGGTCACCAGATCCAGCCTGGCGAAGGCGCTTTGCAGCACGGCGCGGATGTTCTTTTCCATATCCTGCTGCAATTCCTGCACCCCGGGCGGCACCAGGCCGGAGAGTTTTTTGGCAATGTCGTCAATAAATGTCGTGTCGATCATGAAAGCACTCCCATAGGTCTGCGTGCCATCCACTATACCTCAATGCCGCCCACTTTGGGCGCACTCCTCTTGCGCACTGTAGTAGTGCGCGCATCACCCGCTATTGCCATCTTGGTGCATCACCGCCCACATCACGGCATCGTAACAAAGATAACTTATTGATATCAAATTGAATGACTGAATTGGCACACCCTTTGCTCTCATGCCCTGTGTCAATGATCAAGTGCCCGACACGATTACTGCGGGCTGGAATTTCAACCTGAACCAGGCCTGTCAACAACAGGGCGATATGAAGGAGACTCAACACATGAAACTGGTAATCGCAATCATCAAGCCATTCAAGCTGGATGACGTTCGCGAGGCGTTGTCCGAAATAGGCGTCCAGGGCATCACCGCCACCGAGGTCAAAGGCTTCGGCCGCCAGAAGGGACATACCGAACTGTACCGCGGCGCGGAATATGTCGTGGACTTTCTGCCCAAGGTCAAGCTCGAGATCGCCATCGATGACACCATGCTGGACCGGGTCACCGAGACCATCAGCAAGACGGCGCTGACCGGCAAGATCGGTGACGGCAAGATCTTCGTGCTCAATATCGAGCAGGCCATCCGCATCCGTACCGGCGAATCCGGCACCGATGCCCTGTAACCTGAAGGAGTGGAAACGATGAAATCCATAATCAAATGGCTGGCGCTGAGCCTGTTGTTGCTGGTTGCGCCACAGACCTGGGCCGATGAACCGGCCACGATGGCGGCGGAAGGCGCGCCGATTGAGGCGACCGCCGTTGAAGCCCCCGCTGCCGAGGCCCCCGCCGCCCCAGTGCCCGACAAGGGCGATACGGCGTGGATGATCATGGCCACCGTGCTGGTGATCCTGATGACCATTCCCGGCCTCGCCCTGTTCTACGGCGGTCTGGTGCGGACGAAAAACGTGCTGTCGGTGCTGACGCAGGTCTTCGTGATCTTCGCCATGATTGCTGTGTTGTGGGTGATCTATGGCTATAGCCTGGCCTTCACGGCGGG
>MGXL01000017.1:7936-9264 GCA_001801365.1 Gammaproteobacteria bacterium RBG_16_57_12
GACCTTCAGCAAGGGCGTGGTGATTCCGGAATATGTCTTCGCCATGTTTCAGCTCACCTTCGCCGCCATCACCGTAGCCTTGATCGTCGGCGGTTTCGCCGAGCGCATCAAGTTCTGCGCGCTGCTGGTCTTCTGCGTGCTGTGGTTCACCTTCTCCTATCTGCCCATCGCCCACATGGTATGGTTCTGGGGCGGTCCGTCGGCGTTTGCCGATCCGGCCGGCTTCATCTTCGGCAAGGGCGCGCTGGATTTCGCCGGCGGCACGGTGGTGCACATCAACGCCGGGGTCGCCGCGCTGGTCGGCGCGCTGGTGATCGGCAAGCGCAT
This sequence comes from Gammaproteobacteria bacterium RBG_16_57_12, assembly GCA_001801365.1. Lineage (GTDB taxonomy): Bacteria > Pseudomonadota > Gammaproteobacteria > RBG-16-57-12 > RBG-16-57-12 > RBG-16-57-12. The sequence continues at coordinate 8,264 of MGXL01000017.1, forward strand.
CGGTTATGGCCGCGAGGCGATGACACCGCACAACCTCACCATGACCATGATGGGCGCGGCGTTGCTGTGGGTGGGCTGGTTCGGGTTCAACGTCGGCTCCAATCTGGAGGTCAACGGCGTGGCTGCGCTGGCGCTGGTGAACACGCTGCTGGCGACCGCGGCTGCCACCATATCCTGGCTGCTGGCGGAGTGGATGATGAAAGGCAAGCCCTCGCTGCTCGGCGCCGCCTCCGGCGCGGTGGCGGGCCTGGTGGCCATCACCCCGGCCTGCGGTTTCGTCGGACCAATGGGCGCGCTCATCCTCGGTTTGACCGCCGGCGTGGTCTGCCTGTGGGGCGTCACCGGTCTGAAGCGCATGCTGGGTTATGACGACTCGCTGGATGTCTTCGGCATCCATGGCGTCGGCGGCATCCTCGGCGCGATCGGCACCGGCGTCTTCGCCAATCCAGCCCTCGGCGGTCTGGGTGTGTTCGACTATAGCGCCATGCAGGTGGCCGAGTTCTCCGCCTCCGGACAGATCATCAGCCAGCTGTGGGGCGTGGGTGTGACGGTATTGTGGTCGGGCATCGTCAGCTTCGTGCTGTTCAAGCTGGTGGATGCCACCATCGGGCTGCGCGTCTCCGAAGAGGCGGAGCGCGAAGGCCTGGATGTCACATCGCACAACGAGCGCGGCTACAGCCTGTAACGGTCTTCAGGCTAGGCAACTGCGGGCGCCCTTGGGCGCCCGATTTTTTTCCGGCAGTCCCCCATCCACCGGAACCCCATCCGCCCTGGGAGTGAAGCACTTCATGAAATTGCAAAAAGGGTTCAAATTATGGCTTACTGACGCCGATACAGGCTCGAATCCCACACCATAAGGTACTGCCATGAAACTGCTGATAACCCTGACGTTGACTCTAGTGTTTGGCGTTTCCATCCCGGCCCAGGCGGGTGAAATCTATAAATGGACCGACAAGAACGGCGTGGTCCACTATGGCGAACAGCCGCATGGCAAGGAGAGC
>MGXL01000017.1:9275-11680 GCA_001801365.1 Gammaproteobacteria bacterium RBG_16_57_12
GAGCATCCCCAAGTCTTCTCCCAACCCGGCAACACAGGACAAGCTGAACAAGCAGCGCGAAGAACTGCTGAATGCCGGCAATAAACCGGAGGAAAAACCGGCGAGCCCTGAAGACAACCCGGAACAGGCCAAGAAAAATTGCGAGCTGGCCAGGAAAAATCTGAAGGTGCTACAGGAAAATTATCCCATCATCATGAAGGACAAGGACGGCAAGGAAGTCTATCTCGACGATGAGAAAAAGGCCAAGCAGATCGAGGAAAATCAGCAGGCCATCAAGGACTGGTGTAAATGATCATTTCACCGCTCCATCACCCCTTGAGTTCCCGCTTCATGAACTCCGGCTGCGCCAGGGCGGCGCGGTGCATGTCCAGGTTGTAATACACCGTCTCGAACGGCTTCTTCAGGATATCCTGCTCCCGTCCACCGGTGATGGCGCCGCTGCGAGTGGCGATGGTGGCCGTCCACCAACCGCTGGGATAGATCGGCTGCGGGAAGGTCAGGGTATGCACGCCGGTGAATCCGGCGCTCTTCATCGCCAGGCGCACATCATTGAGCAGCTTCATGTGATAAAGCGGTGACTCGGTCTGCTGCACCAGCAGGCCGTCCTTGCCCAGGGCGCGCACGCAGCTGCGGTAAAAGGCCTCGTTGAACAGCCCTTCGCCGGGGCCGACCGGGTCGGTGCCGTCGACGATGATGATGTCGTAAAACCCGGCATCGGCCTCGGCCGCCCACTTGATGCCATCTTCAAAATACAGCTCAGCGCGCGGATCGTTGTTGGAGGCGCACAGCTCCGGGAAGTATTGCTCGGCGGCGCGGGTGACGCCCTCGTCGATATCCACCTGCTGCGCCAGTTCCACGCCCGGGTGCTTCAACACCTCGCGCAGGGTGCCGCAGTCGCCGCCGCCGATGATCAGCACCCGCCGGGGCCGGGGATGGGTGAACAGCACCGGGTGGGCGATCATTTCGTGATAGAAAAAATTCTCGCGCGTCGACACCATGGTGCAACCGTCGATCACCATCAGATAGCCATAGGTCTCGGTTTCATAGACCTCGATCTTCTGGAACCTGCTCTGGTATTCATGGACCTTGCCCTTGATCTTCAGCGAAAAGGCGCTGCCGCCCTGCTCATACACCTCTGTGAACCAACCCTTGCCCAGCGACATGCGACACTCCTCTTACATGTAAGTGATGGATTTGCGACAATAGCGCGCTATTATCCCAGATTCACCGCCTGGATTTAACCGGAATGAACGCCCCATGAGCGATTGGACCCTGCAAAGCGCGCGCGACCTGTACAATATCGCCCATTGGAGCGGGGGATATTTCGACATCAACGGGCAGGGGCACCTGACCGCCCGGCCCGATCGCAATGCCGCCTCGCCCGGCGCGGATGTGTATCAGATCGCCCAGGAACTGCGTCAATCCGGCCTGTCATTGCCGATCATGATGCGCTTCACCGGCATTCTGCACGACCGGGTCGACAGTCTGTGCCAGGCCTTCGACCGGGCGATGCGCGACAATCAGTATCAGGCCCGCTACACCGCCGTCTATCCCATCAAGGTCAACCAGCAGCGCTCGATCGTACAGGAGATCCTCGGGCACGGCGGCGCGCGGGTCGGCCTGGAGGCCGGCAGCAAGCCCGAGCTGATGGCGGTGCTGGGCCTGTCCGACGCGGCCGGCGGCGTCATCATCTGCAACGGCTATAAAGACCGCGAGTACATCCGCCTGGCCCTGATCGGCCGCCGCCTGGGCCATCGCATTTATATCGTGGTGGAAAAACTCTCCGAAGTGGAGCTGGTCATCAGCGAATCACAGCAGCTTGGTATTACGCCGTTGCTGGGGGTGCGCGCCCGCATGTCGTCCATCGGCGCCGGCAAATGGCAAAACACCGGCGGTGAAAAATCCAAATTCGGCCTGTCCGCCGCCCAGGTATTACAGATGGTCGAGCGCCTCAAGCAGGTCAACATGCTGGATGCGCTGCAACTGCTGCACTTCCATCTCGGTTCGCAGATCGCCAATATCCATGACATTCAACGCGGCATGCGCGAGGCAGCGCGCAATTACGCCGAGCTGCATCGCCTCGGCGCGCGCCTGCAGATCGTGGACGTGGGCGGCGGGCTGGGTGTCGACTACGAAGGCACCCGCTCACGCAGCTTTTGTTCCATGAACTACGGTCTGAATGAATACGCCTATGCCGTGGTGCACGCCCTGCGTGAAATCTGCGCACAGAAAGACTTGCCCTGTCCGGATATCATTACCGAGGCGGGGCGCGCCATGACCGCCCACCATTCAATATTGGTGGCCGATGTCATCGACAGCGAGGTCATCGCGCCGACCGGGCCACTGACCGCGCCGGGTGCCGGGGAGGCTGCGCCGCTCCAGGATCTGTGGCAGGGGCTGACGCA
>MGXL01000017.1:11716-12070 GCA_001801365.1 Gammaproteobacteria bacterium RBG_16_57_12
TCCACCATCGAGATCTATCATGACGCCGTGCATCTGGTAGCCGAGGCGCAGACGCTCTATACCCATGGCGTATTCACCCTGGAACAGCGCGCCCGCGCCGAACAGCTCTATTTCGCCACCTGCAACAGGGTGCGCGCCCTGCTGCGCCCCGACAACCGCAGCCAGCGTGAAGTGCTCGACGAGCTCAACGAAAAACTCACCGACAAATACTTCGTGAATTTTTCTTTATTCCAGTCCATCCCGGATGTCTGGGCCATCGATCAGATCTTCCCGATCATGCCGCTGCACCGGCATGACGAGCGCCCGACGCGCCGCGCGGTACTCACCGACATCACCTGCGACTCCGACGGCCGT
>MGXL01000017.1:12114-12665 GCA_001801365.1 Gammaproteobacteria bacterium RBG_16_57_12
GCTGCATCCGCTGCGCCCCGGCGAACCCTATCTGCTGGCCTTCTTTCTGGTCGGCGCCTATCAGGAAATCCTGGGCGACATGCACAATCTGTTTGGCGACACCGACTCGGTGCATGTCGAGGTCAGGCCCGACGGCAGTTATCAACTGCAAAGACCGCTGCGCGGCGATACCGTCGACTCCGTGCTGCGCTATGTACATTTCGAACCGGAAGAACTGCGCCAGCGCTATCGCGACAAGATCGCCGCTGCAGAGCTGAGCGCCGCTCAGCGCGAGGACTATCTGGCGGAGCTGGAAGCGGGACTGACCGGCTATACCTATCTGGAAGAGTAGAGTCTATGGCGGACATCAAGATCATTCACCAACCGGACTCTGCGCAGTTACAGCAGGACGGGATCCACGACTGGCCGATCTGGACCAAGGAGATCTCGAAATTCCCCTGGACCTACGACAGCAATGAAACCTGCTATTTCCTGGAGGGTGACGTGATCGTGACGCCGGAGGGCGGCGCCGCGGTGCGGATCGGCCAGGGCGACCTGGTCACTTTCCCGTC
>MGXL01000018.1 GCA_001801365.1 Gammaproteobacteria bacterium RBG_16_57_12
GACACTTGCCGCATGGTCCATTGGCCTGCTTTCGATAGTCAGTGTTATCATCGTCGCTCGTTATCACGGTCTATTGCTAGCTTGGCTGTTTGGCAAGCTGAACAGGTTTGGTTATCTTGAGACTGTCGCTGATGTTCCCGTGACGTCATTTTCTTACGCACGATATCTAGCCGCATACGGCGTCATCTGGTTGCTGTCAGGCTTTGTTTTCGCTGGCCTATTCACGACCTTCCTGCAACGGGAAGTTCTTTCCTTTGAGCTTCTCCTGGCATTAGTGCTCGCCAACACCGCCGGGATCAGCGCGGGTTTTTTGGCGTTATTCGCTCCCGGCGGTATTGGTGTCCGAGAAGCCGTTAGCATCGTGGCGCTGGCCCCATTCATGAGCCTGAGTGACGCGGTTGCCATCACTATTCTGTCTCGGATCTGGCTGGTCGCAACGGACCTGATTAGCGGGGGCGTCGGATTGGTGGTTTTACACAGAGAGAAATCCCGCGCCTAACCCCTGCCCCACGCCCCGAGTTTCATTATGACTCTGTTACGCGTCTCCTGCAGCCAGTATACACGGGCACTCGCTTCCAGAAATTGTCGATAATGCTCGATGGCCTGCGGTATCTGGCCCACCGATTCATACATCATGGCCAGATTGTATTGGGCTTCGGCATTGGCAGGATTATTGATTACCGACTGTTGGTAATGCCAGATGGCCTCCGGCTGACGTCTGAGCAGTAAATAAACATTGCCGAGCTGATTGTAGATCTCCGAATGCTGCGGATTCAGTGTCCGGGCATAAACCAGTACCCTTTCCGCCTCAACCAGCCTCCCATACCGGCCCAACTGTGTGCCCAGGTTGAATTGCGCGCGGAATTTATTGGGCGATTTTTCGGCGCAATCATAGAGCAGTCGCAACGGGTCGGGGTCGCCCCACACCAGATTGCGCTGATGGGCGACGATCGTCAGCGGCACCAGCAGCCCGGCCACCAGCAGCAGAGCCAGGGTGCGGCGCTTGCCCGAATCGATCAGCAGATTGGCGGCCAATACTGCCAGCATGGTCATGGGCAGGTACATACGGTGCTCGAAGACCAGCTCCAGATCGATGGGGCCGGACTCGATCAGGTGCAGCGCCAGATAGGCCAGCAGCGGAAATCCATAGCGCGGCTGACGCCTGGCCAGCCATGACGCTCCAAGCAATATCGACAGCAGGCCGATGGCCGCCAGCACTGTGGTCCAGGGGGTGAACAGCCCGGTGGAGAGTAAAAAATCGTGTTCCAGATTCAGTCGATCTGCGCCGGGCCAGAACAGCAGCGACAGGTAGAAGAATTGCACCCGCAGCTCGGTGAGGACGCGCTGATAGCCATTGAAATCGCGGTTGGGAAAAGTTTCACTCCAGCGCAGCGCAGGCCCATACTGCCACACGAGCATCAGGCCGGCGGCAACCAGCACTGTTACTATTAATGCAATGACGGCTTTACCGCCGGCTCTCTGCCACATCCGGCTTAACCGCAGCCGCCATTGGGCCGCATTAAAACAGGCCTCATAAATAATGATGACCAGCGGCAGGACCACGGCGATTTCCTTGCTGAATAATGCCAGCAGCCAGCACAGCAGGCTGGCCGACCCTAGCCATAAGCGCCCGGCGCGCGAGGTTCTATTCCAGGCAGATAAATACAGGGCAACCGCCAGCAGGCTGAACAGGGCCGCCAGCAGGGTCATGCGCTGCACGGTGTAGGTGACCGCCTGGATGTTCAGCGGGTGCAGCAGAAACAGCCCCGCCGCCAGGAGGGCGGCCATCATGGCCCAGCGCTGCTGTGATGACTGCTCGCGGGGCTGGAGCAGCAGGATCACCCAGAGCAGAGCGGCCCCGACACCCAGGTGTATGACGAGGTTGGTCCAATGATAGGGAGCCGGCGCCAAGGCAGAAATATAATGATTGAGCGCAAAGCTGAGGTTGGCGACAAAACGTAATGGCAGCAGGGCATGCTCGGCGACATGCCGGACCCCGTCCGCCGTGATCTCCGTCCAGTGTAAAGCGGGGGCCATCACGATGTTGGAATCATCATCCAGAAAGAATCCCGCCTCCATGCCCGGCCAGTAGGCCAGCAGCGTCAGTACCAGGATGGTCAGCGCCAGCGCCGGTATAAACCAGACAGATCTGATCAACAGTCCATCAGCAGGCATGCCACTGCGCACCGACATTAAATACCTCTTTTTATGCTTGGTTAATAAACATGATAAATCAATCACATGTCGGCAGATTGCCCTGCCAAGCCGGTTAAATATTTCCTGGGGTATTCCGATACCCTTCCCTGAAATGGTATGCAATCGAGAGATATAAAACACCATGACTATGATACAGATTTACCACCAACCAGCCCATATAAAAACACCGCGGGTGCTTGGTTAATGATTACCATAACTATCAATTACTTATTATAATTTATCCAGGCAGATGGCAACCAATAACGCGGCAACTCCACTGACCGGACTGGCCAGAAAACTGGTGCAGGACGGCCTGCTTGACGAAGCTACGGCGCAAAAGGCCTACAGCGACGCCATTGAGAAAAAAATCACCTTCATCAAGCACCTGGTGGACAAAAAACTGGTGAACAGCGCCGCCATCGGATATGCGGCTTCACAGGAGTTCGGCATCCCGCTGTTCGATATCGGTGTAATGGATATTGAGATGGATGTGGTCAAGCTGGTGACCAACAAGCTCATCCAGCAGCACCATGCCCTCCCGCTGTGGAAGCGCGGCAATCGTTTGTTTGTCGCCATTTCGGATCCTACTAATCAGCAGGCACTGGATGATATTAAATTCCAGGTGGGCATCAGCACCGAACCCATCCTGGTCGAGGAGGACAAACTCAGCAAGGCCATCGACCTGGCGGTAGATGCGCAGGATACCTCCATGAGCGATCTGGGCGATGTCGATCTCGACAACCTGGATATCAGCGGCGGCGAGGAAGAAGCTGCCAAAAATGCTGCCGATACCGATATTGATGACGCGCCTGTGGTGCGTTTCGTCAACAAGGTGTTGCTGGATGCCATTAACAAAGGGGCCTCGGACGTACACTTCGAGCCTTACGAAAAATTTTATCGGGTGCGGCTGCGCAATGATGGCGTATTGCGTGAAGTGTCCAATCCCCCGGTCGGCCTGGGCATGCGCCTGGCGGCACGCATCAAGGTCATGTCGCGCATGGATGTCTCGGAACGGCGCGTCCCTCAGGATGGACGTATCAAGATGGTGCTCTCCAAGAACCGCGCCATCGATTTTCGCGTCAACACCTGCCCGACCCTGTACGGGGAAAAGCTCGTGCTCCGCATACTTGACCCGAGCAGCGCCAAGCTGGGTATCGATGCCCTGGGTTATGAAGAGGTACAGAAAAAGCGCTATATGGATGCGCTGGCCAAGCCCTATGGCATGATCCTGGTGACCGGCCCCACCGGCAGCGGCAAGACCGTCTCGCTCTATACCGGCCTGAATATCCTCAACACCGAGGACCGCAATATCTCCACGGCAGAAGACCCGGCCGAAATCAATCTGCCCGGCGTCAATCAGGTCAATGTCAATCCCAAGGTCGGGCTGACCTTCGCCGAGGCGCTAAGGGCCTTCCTTCGTCAGGACCCAGACGTTATCATGGTGGGCGAAATACGTGACAAGGAAACCGCGGAGATCGCCATCAAGGCGGCGCAGACCGGCCATATGGTATTGTCGACTCTGCACACCAATGATGCTCCCCAGACGCTGACACGACTGGTGAACATGGGAGTGGCGCCGTTCAACATCGCCTCTTCCGTGACATTGATTATTGCTCAACGCCTGGCGCGCCGGCTTTGCCCGGCCTGCAAAAAACCGGACGATATTCCGCGGGAAACCTTGCTGGCGGAGGGCTTCAAGGAGCCACAACTGGAAGGCATGGTTGTTTATAAACCAGTTGGATGTGATCAATGCAGTGATGGGTATAAGGGGCGTGTCGGCGTCTATCAGGTCATGCCGGTCACCGAGGCCATTGCGCGCCTGATCATGGGCGGCGCCAATTCGATGGAAATCGCCGACCAGGCCAGGAAGGAAGGCATCGCCGACCTGCGCGAATCCGCCCTGAAAAAGGTGCGCGACGGCATGACGAGTCTTGCTGAAATCAACCGAGTAACCAAGGATTAGCCATGGCAGCACAAGCTGAAAAACAGGTCACCTTCGTCTGGGAAGGTCTGGACAAACAGGGTAACAAGACCAAAGGGGAGATCCGCGGCATCAGCAATGCCCTGGTCAAGGCCACCCTGCGCAAGCAGGGCATCAATCCCCTCAAGGTCAAGCCCAAGCCCAAGCCGCTGCTCGGCGCCAGAAAAAAGAAGATCGTCCCCAAGGATGTCGCCGTCTTCAGCCGCCAGCTGGCCACCATGATGAAGGCCGGCGTGCCCCTGGTGCAGTCGTTCGATATCGTGGCGCGCGGGCATGAGAATCCCTCCATGCAGGCCCTGCTGCTGGCCATCAAGACCGATATCGAGGGCGGCACCTCGCTGGCCGAGGCCCTGGCCAAGCACCCGAGATATTTCAACGACCTGTTCTGCAATCTGGTCCATGCCGGCGAACAGGCGGGTATCCTGGAGGATCTGCTGAGCCGTTTGGCAACCTATCTGGAAAAAACCGAGTCCATCAAAGGCAAGGTGAAAAAGGCCATGTTCTATCCCACCGCGGTCATTGTGGTGGCCTTTATCATTACCACGATCCTGCTGATCTTCGTCATACCGCAGTTCGAGGCCATGTTCACCAACTTTGGCGGTGATCTGCCGGCATTGACCAAGATGGTGGTCGCCCTGTCCGAATATTTTCAGAAGTTCTGGTATATCATCTTTCTGGGTATTGGCGGGGCGATATTCGGCATTGCCAAACTCAAGCAGAATTCCGTGCCGTTCAACCGCGCCATGGACAAACTCATTTTAAAGCTGCCCATTATGGGTAATATCTTCACCAAGGCCGTTATCGCCCGTTTCGCCCGCACCCTGTCGACCATGTTCGCCGCGGGTGTGCCGCTGGTTGAGGCCATGGACACGGTGGCCGGCACCGTGGGCAACAGCGTCTACGGCGATGCCATTTATATCATGCGCGACCAGGTGGCTACCGGCCAGCAGTTGCAGCTTTGCATGCGTCAGGCCAACCTGTTCCCCAACATGGTGATCCAGATGGTCGCCATCGGCGAGGAAACCGGCTCCCTGGACGGCATGCTCGCCAAGGTGGCCGACTTCTACGAGGAAGAAGTGGATGACGCCGTCGACGGGCTGAGCAGTCTGCTGGAGCCTCTGATCATGGCACTGCTCGGAATCATCATCGGCACGCTGGTCATCGCCATGTACCTGCCCATCTTCAAGATGGGTCAGGTGGTATAGTTTTTATTATTCTCAGCAATCCCGTCACAGCTCGATAGATGATGCTGCCGGTAGCTGAAGAGTGCTTTTTAGCCCAGGCGATATAGTATTCAGCATGATGATTGACTACCTGCAGCAAAACCCCGCCCTGTTCATCACGTACATCTTCCTGCTGGGCCTGCTGGTGGGCAGCTTTCTCAATGTCGTCATCCATCGCCTGCCCATCATGATGGAGCGCCAATGGCACCGGCAGTGCACTGAATTCCTCAAGGGCGAGCCGCCGCCGGCCGCCGAACCCTTCAATCTGATGGTGCCGGGTTCCCGCTGCCCCCACTGCGGCCATCGCATCCGGGCCTGGGAAAATATCCCTGTCATCAGTTATCTGTGGCTGAAGGGCAAATGCGCCGGCTGTCAGGCCGCCATATCACCCCGCTACCCCATCATCGAGCTGGTCAGCGCCTGCGCCGCGGTCACGGTGGCCTGGCACTTCGGGGTAAGCTGGCAAACCCTGGCGGCCCTGGTGCTGACCTGGTCGCTGATCGCCCTGACCATGATCGATTATGATCACCAGTTATTGCCGGACGACATCACCCTGCCCATGCTCTGGCTGGGTCTGGCGATCAGTCTGGGCGGATTGTTTGTCGACAGCGCAAGCAGCCTTATCGGCGCCCTGGCCGGGTATCTGTCCCTGTGGTCGGTCTATATCGTGTTCAAGCTGGTTACCGGCAAGGAGGGCATGGGTTTCGGCGACTTCAAATTGTTGGCCATGCTGGGCGCGTGGCTGGGCTGGAAAATGCTGCCGGTCATTATTCTCTTATCCTCGCTGGTCGGCGCGCTGGTCGGCATCGCCCTGATCGTGTTTTGTGGCCGCGAGAAAACAAAACCGATCCCGTTCGGCCCCTACCTGGCCGGTGCCGGCTGGATCGCCATGCTCTGGGGGGATGGATTACTCAGGCTTTATTTGGGCAAGTTCGCTACAATGGGTTGACACCCCTTTAATCCATATTCATTTCACATGCTGCTAATCGGACTGACCGGCGGGATCGGCACTGGCAAGAGCACGGTTTGCGGGCTCTTCGCCGAACGGGGGGTGCCGGTCATCGATGCGGACCTCGTGGCGCGGGAGGTGGTCGAACCTGGTACGACAGGGCTCCGGCAGCTTATCGCGGCATTCGGCGACGAAATTCTGGATGAACACGGCCGGCTGGACCGCCGGGCCATGCGCCAACGGATATTTGTCGACCAGGCACAGCGCCGCCGCCTTGAAATCATCCTGCACCCGCTGATCCGGGAAGAGATCCTGCGACGCATCCACCAGATTGAAGCCCCCTATTGCATCCTCTGCATTCCGCTCTTGCTCGAGACGGGACGGCAATACCCGGTGCAACGGGTCTTGGTCATCGATGCGCCGGATGAATTGCGATTGCAGCGCATTCAGGAGCGGGACGGTATCGACCGCCATCAGGCACAGGCCATCATCAACAGCCAGATCGACCGCGCCACACGCCTGCGGGCGGCAGACGATCTCATCACCAACAATGGCGAACTGGAGCATTTGCGTCGGCAGGTGGAAAACCTGCATCAGTACTACCTGGAAATTGCCGCCGCCCGCGCCTGATCTGGCATCATTGTCCGCAATTTTGGTGTACACTATTGCGAATCTGCCAGTCCACCCGGAAATCGTGAGAATGGTCGCCAGTTTAAACAAATTAGCTATCAGCCCGGCCTTGCCCATGTCGATCACCTATGAGCAACCGCTTAACGAGAGAATCCGCACTTGTCTGAGGCTTGAGTTTCTGTTCGAGCAGGCCAGCCATGCCATGCTGGGACAGGGCGCCACGGACAGCCGCAACACCCTTTCCTGCCTGATCGATACCCTGAATGTACTCAATCGCGGTGATCTGAAGGCGGAATTCATCAAGGAATTGGAAAGGCTGGAGACCGTCCTGTCACGCCTGACCCAAAGCCCCGGAGTCGACCAGCGGCGCCTGGCCAAGATCCTGGAAGAATTGCACAGCCTGAGAGACCAGATGCTCGCCACCAGCGGACTGATCGGGCAGGAATTGCGCAATAATGAACTGCTCAACTGTGTGCGCCAACGTTCCAGCATCCCGGGCGGCACCTGTGATTTCGACCTGCCCTATTATCACTATTGGCTGGAGCGCCCTCACCGGGAACGCACCCAGGATATGCAAACCTGGCTGGCCGAGCTGGCCCCGATCCGGCAGTCCACCGATCTGATCCTGCATCTGATTCGCGAGAGCAGCCTGCCCAGCCAGGAAATTGCCGCCAGCGGTTTACTGAATAAATCCCTGGTGCAAACCACACCGCCTTGCCAGTTGATCAGGGTCACCGTACCGGCCAGCCTGGGTTACTATCCGGAAATCAGTGCCGGCAAACATCGTTTCTCCGTGCGTTTCATGCAACTGCATATGGACCGGCGACCCACCCAGTCTCCGGATGATATCACCTTCGAACTGACCTGCTGCGCGCTATGACGCCCTTGACCGTCAAATGTCCGACCTGCGAAAAGCCCGTCGCCTGGACATCACAACAACTCTGGCGCCCCTTCTGCAGCGAGCGCTGTAAACTCATCGATCTCGGCGAATGGGCGGACGAGACCCATCGCATCTCCGGGGAATCGGTCCCGCAGCCGGAAGATCAGCCGCTTTACCCCGAATAATTCAGGAAGAGGGAACTTTCCGGACTATCCATAGCGGCAGAACCTACTGTGCTTACGATTTCCACCAGGCACGAATACCGGCTATTCCCTGAGCCCCATGATCCCAGGCCTGATTCAGCATCGACTCATCCATGCCCCCCAGGGCGTATACCGGCACGCTGGCCTGCTCGGTAAGCGCATGCAGACCTTCCCAGCCCAGCGGCATGGCCTGCGCGTGGCTGGCCGTCGGCAGCACCGGCGACACCACGACGAAGTCCACTCCGATCCGGCAGGCATGCGCCAGTTCACGTGCATTGTGACACGAGGCGCCAACCCACTTATCCTTCGCCAGCGGGCGATGCGCCAGAGACATCAGGCGTTCCGCG